>JACQTK010000286.1 GCA_016210845.1 Acidobacteriota bacterium
CTCCCTGACCAGGCGGATCGTCTTGCGCCGCATGATCGGGTCCATGCCGCCGAGCGGCTCGTCGAGGATGAGCAGCTCCGGATCGTGCACGATGGCCTGCGCGAGCTTGACGCGCTGGCGCATTCCCTTGCTGTAGGCGCCGATCTTCTTGTCGGCTGCCTCGACCAGGTCCACGGTCTCGAGCGCGCGGCGCGCGGCTGCGGCAGCCTCGTCCGGCGGGAGTCCGTTCAGGCGCACGAGCGCGACGAGCCACTCGTGCCCGGTCATGCGGTCGTAGAAGGCATCCTGCTCGGGGCAGAAGCCCACGCGCGCGAAGAGCGCGGGGTTGCCCCAGACCGGCTCGCCCAGCACGCGAACCTCGCCCTTGCTCGGCTTGAGCTGCCCGGTTATCAGCTTCATGAACGTCGACTTCCCCGCGCCGTTGGGCCCGAGCAGCCCCGTGATGCCGGGGGGCACCTCGACGGTGACGTCGTTGAGGCCTGAGACCTGTCCGTACCACTTCGAGAGGTGATGGGCTTCGACCACCTTCACGTCACCACCTCCACGGCCCGCACGCGCCGCTCGAGGATCCACACGCACGTCCCGACGAGCGCGGCGAGGGTCAGGAGCGCGGCTGAGGCGGCGATCGACGGCTCTCCCGGGGATCTGAAGACGACCGCGCTCAGCGCGTCGAGCGTCTCCACGGGCGAAATCAAGCCCCACGAGCTGCTGCCGGTGATCGCCCTCAGCGCCTGATACATGGCCGCCGTGAAGAAGATGACGCCCGCGTACGTAATGGCGACGAAGCGGCGGCTCTTCGACAGCGACGAGAGCGCCAGCATCGCAAACGCCGAGACCAGCACCTGGAGGGCCGCGAACACCGTGATCGCGGGAACGAGGAACAGGTTGGCGCGGATGAAGGCGGTGCTGCCCGCGAACATCATCTGCAGCAGGAGGAGCAGGATCGCGGGCACCCACGTCACAGCGGCGAGAAAGATCATCAGGGTGACCAGCTTGCCGGCGACGTACTCGACGCGCGTGAGCGGCTTCGACAGGTAGATCTGGAGCGCGTTGGCGCGCCGATCGTTGGCGATCAGGCCGGAGCCCACGTAGATCGTCACGAAGAAGATGAAGATGCTCTGCTGGTCGAGGAATTCACGGAAGGTCTGGGCCGTAGGGGCGAAGACGCCGGCCTGGGGCACATTCGCCGAGATGTAGAACTGGACGGCCCGCACGACGAACGGCGCCCACGCGAACAGCAGCAGCGCCAGGAAGCGGCGCTCGCGCACGCGTTCCAGGAGGCCCGCCCGCGCGATCACCCACCACGTCCGCCCGTGCGGCGCCCTTCGGCCGCCGTACCGCCGGTACCCCTGGTCGTGAATCGGCATCAGCGTTCGCCCACGGCGTGCGCGAAGACGTCTTCCAGCGTGGGCACGCTCGGGCGCAGGTGTCGCACCTGCACGCCCTCGCGCCACGCCAACTCGAAGAGGTACCGCCCCCCGCGATCGTCGGGCACGAAGACGCGCATCACGTCCTCGTCGGTGGCGTGGCAGTCGACTCCTGCCGCGCGCAGCACCTCCACGAACCGATCGGTGTCGCCCTTGACGCGCAGCTCGAACACGCGGCCGCCGTGCCCCTTGAGGCCCGCGATCGGGCCTTGCGCGGCCACGCTCCCCTTGTCCAGCACCACCACGTGGTCGCAGGTGTACTCGACGTCGGGAAGCAGATGCGACGAGAGGATCAGGTTCAGGCCCTTGTTGTGGGCGATGTCGCGCACCAGCTCGAGCATCTCGTCGCGTCCCTTCGGATCCATGCCGTTGGTCGGCTCGTCGAGGAACAGCAGATCGGGGTCGTGGACGAGCGCCTGCGCGAGCTTGATGCGCTGCTTCATCCCGGTGGAATACGTTTCGACGTTGCGGTAGCGCGCCTCGCCGAGGCCGACGTAGTACAGCACCTCGTGGGCGCGCTGCATCGCGTCGGCGCGCGGCAGGCCCGCGAGCTCGCCGCAGTAGGCCACGAACGACACCGCGTTCATGCCGGGGATGTGCGCATCGCTCTCGGGCATGTAGCCGATGCGCCCGCGAATCTGCAGCGGCGCCGCCCTGACGTCGAGCCCGAGCACGCGCATCTCCCCCTGGACGGGCGGCAGGAGCCCGAGCAGCGCCTTGATCATCGTGCTCTTGCCGGCCCCGTTGGGGCCCAGCAGGCCCACCGCGCCGCCTGGACACGCCGCCGTCACGTCCCGCAGCGCCCACTGGCGCCCGTACTGCACGCTGACGCCCTGGAGGCGCACGACCTCGGTCATTCAGGAACCAGCCAAGGGCCGGTAATCGAAACCCCGGCCGAACCCCTTGGCTGGTTGGCCAGTGTCTGCTTTGCGCGCTCCGCGCGCGGGACCGCTACATGGCTCGACCCGGCTGGCCATATAGCGGTCATATACGTGGGGCCTGCTCACAAAGTGCCCCGAAGTCCCAGCGCGTCGGCCTGCTCGCGCATGAAGGTGATGACGTTGGCGACGTGGGTCTCGAGCGGCAGCCCGAGCGTCTCGGCGCCCCGCCGCAGATCCTCGCGCGGCACGGCCCGGGCGAACGCCTTGTCCTTCATGCGCTTGAGGACCGACGAGGCCTCGAGGTCCAGGATGCTCCTGCTCGGCCGAACCAGCGCCGCGGCCGTCACGAAACCGGCCATCTCGTCGCACGCGAACAGCGTCTTCTCGAGCGGCGTCTCGCGCGGCACGCCGCTGTAGTCGGCGTGCGAGAGGATGGCGCGCATCACCCATTCTGGATACCCGCGGCGCCGCAGCTCCTCGCAGCCGCGACACGGGTGATCGGACGCGGTCGGATACCGCTCGTAGTCGAAATCGTGGAGCAGCGCCACCACGCCCCAGGCCTCCTCGTCTTCGCCGAACGTCCGCGCGTACCCGCGCACGGCCGCTTCCACCGCCAGCGCGTGCTTGCGCAGGCTCTCGCTCTGCGTCCACTCACACAGGAGCGCCCAGGCGGCGTCGCGCGAGATCGGACCAGCCACGGGCTCTCTTGGAATCCCGCAGAGCCCGTGGCTGGTGGCCAGTATCTTTTGGCGCGCTCCGCGCGCTAGGACCGCTATACGGCCGCACAAACGAGCACAAGTTTCTCGTGCCGGACCGTAGAGCGGTCCAATGTCGCTCATCGCACCGCCCTCGGCGCCTCGCGCGCCAGCTCGAGCGCACGGTGAATCACCGCCGTGGCCTTGGCCGTCAGGTGGTAGCCCGCCAGGTCGGCCGGGTCCGCGAGCACGGCGGCGTCGACGTCGCCGCCCGCACGCAGCGCGCCGCCCACGGGCCGGCACAGGTAGTCGACGAGCACGTAGTGATACCGCACGCGCCTGCCTTCATCCACCGTGATACGGTCGAACACCTCGATCACCGGCCCGACTTCGACGTCCAGCCCCGTTTCCTCGAGCATCTCCCTGGCGACGCCCGCCGTGAGCGTCTCGCCCAGCTCCACGGCGCCGCCCGGCAGGCTCCAGTGGCCCGCGAGCGGCTCGTAGCGGCGCTTCACCAGCACCACTTTCCCCGCGTCGAGGATCACCGCGCCGATGCCCACCACCGGGCGCTCGGGGTACTCGCGCTGAATCGTACGCGCTGTCAGGGTCACTCTCCCATGACCTTCACGATGACGCGCTTCCGCCGCTGCCCGTCGAACTCGGCGTAGAACACCTGCTCCCACGGCCCGAGGTCGAGCTTCCCCGCCGTGATCGGCAGGATCACCTGATGCCCCATCAGCGTGCGCTTCAGGTGCGCGTCGGCGTTGTCCTCGCCCGTCTGGTGATGCCGGTAGTCGAGCCCGGCGGGCGCCAGCTTCTCGAGCCACGCCTGGAAGTCGTGGATCAGCCCATTCTCCCAGTCGTTCACGTACACGGCGGCCGTGATGTGCATCGCCGACACGAGCGCGAAGCCCTCCGTGACGCCGCTCTTCCGCACGATCTCGGCAACCTGGTCGGTGATGCGAACGAACTCCTGCCGCTTCTCGGTCTCGAACCAGAGATACTCGGTCAGCGTCGTCATGGCAGCGCGAGGTTGGCCTCCGCGTTGACGTCGCGGTCGACGGCTGCGCCGCCTCGGTAGCGCCGCAGACCGGCCGCCGCAATCATCGCCGCATTATCGGTCGAGAGGGCCGGACTCGGGATGAAGACCGGCAGGCCGCGGGCCTCGCCGCGTGCCCGCGCGTCGGCTCGCAGGCGGCTGTTGGCGGAGACCCCGCCAGCAATGCCGACGCTGTGCGCGCCATACCAGCGTGCGGCGTCGAACAGCCGGTCGAGGAGCGTCTCGACCACCACCCGCTGAAAGCTGGCGCAGATATCGACAACCTCCGTCCGCGGCAGCGGATCGCTCTCGACGAGGCCGAGCGCCGCGCGCCGCGCGGTGACGTGCCGCAGCACGGAGGTCTTCAGTCCGCTGAAGCTGAAATCGCGGTGCCCTGGCACGTGCGGCGCGTTGCGGTCCGCGTGCGTCAGGCGCGTCTTCGGAAAGAGCACGGCCCGATCGTCGCCCGCCGGCGCGAGCCGGTCGATGGCCGGTCCGCCGGGATACCCGAGGCCGAGCAGCTTGGCCACCTTGTCGTACGCCTCGCCCGCCGCGTCGTCGCGCGTGCGGCCGAGCAGCTCGTACGCTCCTGGCGCCTCGATGCGATAGAGGCTCGTGTGCCCGCCCGAGACGACGAGCACGACGGCGGGCAGCGGCATCTCACCCCCCTCGAGCACGAGCGACTCGATGTGTCCGGCCAGATGGTGGACGGGCACCAGCGGCACGCCGCGCGCCCAGGCGAGCGCCTTCGCAAACGAGAGTCCCACCAGCAACGACCCGACCAATCCGGGGCCTTGCGTCACCGCAATCGCGCCGTACTCCGTGACGCCCGCGTCGGCCAGCGCCCGCTCGACCACGCCGCAGATGTCGCGGACGTGCTGGCGCGCCGACAGCTCGGGCACGACGCCGCCCCATTCGCGGTGAATCGCCACCTGCGACGCGACGACGCTGGACCGGATCCGCCACGGACGCTGCGCCTCGCCCGTCTCGGCCACAACGGCCGCGGCGGTTTCGTCGCAGGAGGTCTCGATGCCGAGAACGATCATGAAGTAGGCAGTAGGCAGTAGGCAGTAGGCAGTAGGCAGTAGGCAGTAGGCAGTGGAAGCTCGGTCATGAAAGGCTGCCGACTGCCGGCTGCCTACTGCCTACTAATTGCGCCAGCGATTCCGCGTACGGCGGCCGCGCGATGCCGCGCTCGGTGATGATCGCGGTGACGTACTGCGCGGGCGTCACGTCGAACGCCGGATTCCGGACCCGTGCCCCCTCGGGCGTGAGGCGCGACGCACCCACGTGCGTCACCTCGCGATCGCTCCGCTCTTCGATGGGAATCCGGTCGCCGTCGGCCGTGTCGAGATCGACCGTCGAGATGGGCGCCGCCACGTAGAAGGGAATCCCGTGCGCCTTGGCGAGCACCGCCACCGAGTAGGTGCCCACCTTGTTGGCCACGTCGCCGTTGGCCGCGATGCGATCCGCGCCCACGACCACCAGATCGACGCTGCCGAGGCGCATCATGGCGCCTGCCATGTTGTCGGTGATGACCGTGGTGTCGATGCCGTCCCGGACCAGCTCCCACGCCGTGAGGCGCGCGCCCTGCAGGAACGGCCGCGTCTCGTCGGCCAGCACGGCCACGCGCTTGCCCTGCGCCGCCGCCGCGCGAATCACCCCGAGCGCGGTGCCGTAACCGGCCGTGGCGAGCGCCCCCGCATTGCAGTGCGTCAGGATGCGCGCAGACTCGGGCACGAGCGCGGCGCCATGGGCGCCCAGCGATCGACAGCTCTCCACGTCCTCGTCGTGAATGCGGCGGGCTTCCGCCTCGAGCCGCTGCGCGATCTCCGCGACGGAGCCGCCGCCCTGCGCGGCATCGGCAAACGCGCGCTTCATGCGATCGATGGCCCAGAACAGGTTCACCGCCGTCGGGCGCGTGGCGGCCATCAGGTCGCACGTCTTCTGGAACTCGGTGGTGAACTGCCTGGTGCCCGTGGCCTTGCTCCTCCGCATGCCGAGCGCAATGCCCATCGCCGCCGCCACGCCGATTGCGGGCGCGCCGCGGATCACCATCGTCTTGATCGCCTTGGCCACCTCCGGTGCAGTCTTGCACGTCACGTACACCTCGGCCGCAGGCAGCTTTCGCTGGTCGATCATCACGATGGCGTCGTCTCTACACTCAATCGTCGGCAGCATCTCTAGTAGGCAGTAGGCAGTAGGCAGTAGGCAGTTTCTTCTAGCGCTTCAACGACTTAGAGAGACCAGTTACCAGTCGACCAACTTCCGCCGTTTGGGATAAGAGGTTCCTGGCGACCTCGGGAGGCAGAAGCTGGAGCCTTTCTGCAAGCATAACGTGGGTCTCAAGTTCCCGAATGGACCCATGGGCGACGGACAGTTGGTTCCCGAACTCGCCGTCGGTGCTGCGGCCCTGCCCCTCTGCAATATTTGCCGGAATTGAAACGGCCGCCCGGCGCATTTGTGCCGAAAGCCCGAATCTCTCCTCAAACGGCAAGGTTTGTGTCGCGGCATACACGGCTTCTGCTAAGGCCATTGCCTTTTGCCACGCGATGAGATCCGTATAGTTTCTGGACACCATCGCGCACGCAGATGCGATCCGCGTGCCTACTGCCTACTGCCTACTGCCTACTGCCTACTGCCTATTGCCTATTGCCTACTGCCTACTGCCTACTGCCTACTTCAAGAGTCGAGCATCGAAGGGCTGTGGCAGCAGTTCACTGAGCCGGTGTCGTCCCGTCACACGCCGGAGGTTGGCCAGGATGACCTCGAGGTCCCCGCCGAACTCCCACAGGATCTGCCGGCAGGCGCCGCAGGGCGGCGTCGGGTCCTGCGTGTCGGCCACGATCGCGATGCGGCGGAACGCTCGGTGACCTTCGGAGATCGCCTTGAACATCGCCACCCGCTCAGCACACACCGTCAGGCCGTAGGTGGCGTTCTCGATGTTGCAGCCGGTGACGATGGCGCCCTCCGCCGTCTCGAGCGCGGCGCCGACCTTGAACGTCGAGAAGTCGGCGCGCGCGCGCCGCCGCGCCCGGCGCGCCGCCGCAATCAAATCGACCGGACGTCTCGACTGCCGTTGCGTCGTCATCGCTGCCTAACTGCCTACTGCCTACTGCCTACTGCCTACTGCCTACTGCCTACTGCCTACTGCCTACTGCCTACTGCCTACTGCCTAC
>JACQTK010000287.1 GCA_016210845.1 Acidobacteriota bacterium
ATCAAGATGCGCGGAGCGGCGCACGCCACTGACCCCTACCACCTCGAAATCGGCGCTGAAGGGCTCATGGTCGAGCGGTGGAGCGTCGCGGATCACCGCGCGTCCGTGGAGGCCGAACGCGAATGGACAGACGCCAGATCCTGATCGTCGACGATCCACGCGTTGACCCGTGTGTCGAGCTCGTGACAGGGTGACGGCGCCACAGACACTGGTCGGGGTGGCGCTCAGCCCACGAACTTGTAGCCGAGGCCGTGGACGGTGAGGATGAACTGCGGATGGCGGGGGTTGTCTTCGAGCTTCTGGCGGAGCCACGCCACGTGGACGTCCACGGTGCGCGTGGTCGGCATCGCGTTGTAGCCCCACACCTCGTTGAGCAGCTCGTCGCGCGAGAGCGCCGCCCCCGCGTGATCGATGAAGTAGCGGAGCAGCTTGAACTCGCGGGCCGACAGCTCCACGAGGGTGCCGCTCTTGGTCACCTCCGCGCGCCGGAAGTCGACGGTGATGTCGCCGAACCGCGCGACTTCAGTGGCCGGCTGCGGCGGCGTGGCGCTGCGGCGGAGCAGCGCCTCGATGCGCGCCAGCAGCTCCGCCATCTCGAACGGCTTCACGAGGTAATCGTCGGCGCCGAGCTTCAGCCCGACGACGCGGTCGACCACCTGGCCGCGGGCGGTCAGCATGAGGATCGGCGTCTGCACGCCGCGCTGGCGCACCGTCCGGCAGATGTCGAAGCCGTTGCCGCCGGGCAGCATCACGTCGAGAAGGATGGCGTCGAACTTCCCGGTGGTCGCCGTTTCGAGCGCGGTAGGCGCGTCGGTGGCGCTCTCGACGTCGTACCCCTCCGCGGTGAGGCGGTCGGTGAGCGTCATGACGAGCCCGGGCTCGTCCTCGACCAGGAGCAGGCGGGGCGGACTCACACCGGGGATTATCGCTGATTAGGACGGAGCCCCGCCGCTGGCGGCGTGGGCCGGCTCTGCGGCCACTACCGCCGGTGCGTCCGGATCGGCCGCGGGCAGCACGATGGTGAACGAGCTGCCCGCGCCGGGCCGCGTCGCGACCGCCACGCGCCCGCCGTGAGCGGCGACGATCTGCTGCACCAGCGCCAGACCGAGGCCGTTGCCGTGCACCTGGCGGGAGATGGCACCAGCGCCGCGATAGAAGGGCTCGAAGATGTGGGGCAGCTCGTCACTCGGAATGCCAGGTCCGTGGTCCTCGATCGTGATGCGGACCTCGTTGCGCGTCCCGCGCACGGCGCGCTCGGCACGGATGCCCACCCAGCGATCGGATCCGCCGTACTTGACGGCGTTGGCGATCAGGTTCTGCACCGCCGATCGCAGCGCGGGCGCGTCGCCGAGCACGAGCGGCAGGTCCGCGTCGATCGCGCGCTGCACGTTGACGGATCCGACGATGGACGTGGCGGCCGCGATGGCGGATTCGATGAGCTCCGACGGCGCGATCGGCGCACGCGCGCCGACGCCGAGCCCCGACGCGAGGCCCGCGTACTGGAGCACGCGCTCGACCATCTCGCCCAGCCGGCGCGACTCTGTTTCAATCATCTGTCCGTAGCGCTTGACGCGCTCGCCGGAGACCAGACCCTGCGACAGGTTCTCGGCGGCCGTCCGGATCACGGCCACGGGCGTTCGCAGCTCGTGCGACACCCCCGCCACGAACTCCATCTGCTGGTGCGCGAGGCGCTGGGCGCGGCGGGAGGTGGCCGCGAGCACGCCGATGCTGCCCGTCAGGAGAATGAGGACGCCGAAGCTGATGCCGAGGTTGCGGCGCCGCACGTTGGCGACGGCAGCCTCGAGCGAGCCGCTCTGATGCTGGACGAGCAGCGCCCAGCGCGCGCCGTCGCGATCGATGCGCACGCGGACGACCGCTTCGTCGGAGCCGTCGAAGTCGCGCCGCCGCAGGTCGCCGCGGCCGCCGCGCCCCCCGGGGCCGCGCAGGAACGCGAGCGGATCGCGGAACGCGGCGTAGAGCGGCACCACGTCGTCTGCCTGCCCGAGCGTGATCGGAGCGGCCGGATCCGACAGGTAGACGACCTCGCTCGGGTTGGACGCGTTCACCACGGCCACCCGATACCGATCGCCGCTCGTGTTGGCGAAGTGGCGCTCCATGAGCGCGGGCAGCACCTCGTCTCGGACGTGGCGCAGGTCGAGCTGCACCACGGTGAAGCCGAACACGCCGCCACCCGCCTGCGGCGGCCCGGGCAGACGCGAGCCCGTGTTGAGCAGCGGCGCGACGATCAGGGAATCGTCTTCGGGAAAGGGCATGCGTCCGAACGGCTGGCGCGTGTTGAACGCGGCGAGCGCCTGATCGAACAGCGGCCGCCACGGCAGCAGCGCCGCTGGCCACGGCACGGGATCGAAGCTCTGAGGCTCCTGTCTCCACCGCCGCAGCCGCACGGCGTCTCCGTCGGCGTCCACGAGGAAGACGGCCTCGACAATGCCCGGGTGCACGGCGGTGGCCGACCAGGTCGCGTAGCGGTCCGCGAAGCGGTTCCAGGCATCCTCGTTGACCGTGGTCACGTTGGCGCGCAGGCCGTTGACCGCACGCACGATCTCGATCTCGAAGGCTTCGCGGAACTGCGAGGCCGCCACGCGCAGGTTCCGCTCCATGCGTTCCCGCTCGGCGTCGCTGACCTGACCGACCCAGCGGTACTGCAGCACGGCAAGAGCCGGCAACAGGACGAGCAGCGCCGACGTCAGTACCGTCAGCGCAGAGGGCTTCCTGATCCGCACGCGGGGAGTGTAGCACGACCGAAACGGCTGTAAAGCACTGAATTTCAAGCTTTTACATCCTTAACAAACTCTTTGCGCTCGCTTAACGACCACCTGCCGGAAAGGCAGGACAATGCAGCGGATGAACGGGCGTCTGCTGGACCGCTATGCGGCCCCACACGGGAATTCTGGATTCGTGGCCGGTCCGCATAGCGGTCCTAGGCGCGCGGAGCGCGCCAAGCCAACACTGTCGACCAGCCAAGGGCAAGGCTCTGCACGCATCGGGATATCAAAGGCGAGCCCTTGGCTGTGCGGGGTTGCGGTGTGGGCCGCAGTCTGGGCCGGCATGACAGCCGGCGCGCGCGCGCAGGATGCGGCAAAGGGCCAGGTGCTGCTGGCCGCCGCGCGCCAGGCGCTTGGCGGCGAGAGCCGGCTGGCGGGCGTCAAGACGCTGCAGGTGACGGGCACCTTCCGCCGGGTCATCGGCAACGACGACACGGACGGCGATTTCGAGGTCTTCCTGGAGCGGCCCGACAAGTACCTGCGCAGCGAGAAGACCGGAACGCCAGGGCAGCCGTCGACGGAAACCATCGAGGCGCTGGTCGGCACCGAGATCCGCGACGAGGTACGCGGCGGTGGCGGTCGCGTGGGCCGCGGCGGGGCGATCGGCGGCGGGGATGCACCGCCGGACGGTGCGCCACCGGCCGAGATCGTCGCTGAACCCGATGATCGCGACGCAGGCCAGCAGCCAGAGGTCGGTGCGGCAGGCCGCGTGGGCCGTGGCCGCGGCGGGTTTGGCCTCGACCCGGACGCGCAGCGGCGCGCGCGTCAGGCGGATGTCGCCCGTCTGCTGCTGATGTGGCTGCTGGCCACCGACGCGCCGATGCCGTGGGTTGGCATCGCCGAGTCGCCCGACGGCAAGGCCGAGGTGCTCGAAGCCCGGTTCGCCGACGGTCAGCCCACGCGGCTGTTCCTCGACGCCGTGTCGTACATGCCGCTGATGCTGCAGTGGCAGGGGCTGCCGGCCCGCGCGGGCGGGCCAGGCGGGCGGCCCTTCGGCGCGGCTCAGGGCAGGCGCGGCCTGGGGGGACAGCGCGGACGCGGTCAGGCCGCCGATGCAGGTGCGGCCGGCGCCGGAGGTGTTCGGCGCGGAGGCGCAGCGGAGCCCATCACCTTCGACATGACGTTCTCGGATCACCGTGTGATCAATGGCATCCGGCTGCCGCACACGATCACCCGAGGGATGAACGGGCAGACAATCGAGCGGTGGACCATCAGGTCGTATCGCGTCAACCCTTCCTTCGACGCAGAGACGTTTACACGATGACACGCGCACTTGTTCTCTTCGCGGCATTCCTGCTGGCGGTGCCCACGCTGTTCGCCCAGGGCAACGCCCAGCCGTCGCAGCTGCGGCTCACGGTGGTCGACCAGACGAAGGCGGGCGTGCCGGGCGCCACGGTGCGCATCACGCAGCCAGACGGCACCGAGGCCTCGCTGACGACCAACGAGCGAGGGCAGCTCACCGTACCGGCGCTCCCGGCGGGATCGGTCCAGATCCACGTGGAATTCCCGGGCTTCGAGCCCTTCGACGCGCCGCTCACGCTGCGGCGCGGCGCCAACGACGTCACCGTGACCCTGCTCATCGAGGGCTTCACGGAGGAGGTGGTCGTGGCCGACACCGCCTCGGTGGACGATCGGAGCGGGAACTCGCTCACCACCACGCTCGAGGAGGCGGACATCGCGGAGCTCCCCGACGATCCGGACGAGCTGCGCCAGCTGCTCGAGCAGATGGCGGGCGGCGCGGGCGTCACGTTCCAGGTGAATGGCTTCCGTGGCGGCACGCTGCCGCCGAGGGACGAGATCCGCCAGATCCGCTTCCGGATCAACTCGTTTGCCGCCGACAACCACGACGCCGGCCGCACGCAGATCCAGATCATCACGCGGCCCAACGTCACGCAGTGGAGCGGCAACGCGAACACGGGGTTCCGCGACACGGTGCTGAACGCGCGCAACGCGTTCGCGCGCGAGCAGACGCCCGAGCAGTTCCGCCGCTTCTCGGCCGGGCTGCGCGGGCCGATCGTCAGCGGCCGGACGTCGCTCCGGTTCAACGTCGACGGCAACCGGTCGTTCGACTCGCGCACGATCGTCGCGCGGCTCGAGGACGGCTCGTCGTTCCTGAGCCAGGTGCGCCGCCCGGTGGAGACGACCAACGTCACCCTCGGCATCGAGCACGGGCTCACCAACGACCAGACGCTGCGCCTCGAGTACCGGCGCGAGCAGAGCTCGCGCGAGAACCAGGGCGTGGGTGACTTCAACCTGCCCGAGCGCGCGTCCACCCGCACGGGCCTCGAGCACCAGCTGCGGGCGTCGATGCAGGGGCTGTTCCGCGGCCGGATTCTCAACGAGACGCGCGTGCAGCTGAACGTCTCCGACAGCGAGACGTCCTCGGCGTCGAGCGCGCCGACGATCCGCGTGATCGACGCCTTTACCCGCGGCGGCGCCGGCGTGGCGAGCCAGAACACGACCAAGACCCTCCAGTTCGCCAACGACACCGACTTCACGCGGGGCCTGCACGTGATGCGCGCGGGCGTCCTGCTCGACGTCGCGAACTACCGCGAGTTCGACGCGCGGAACGCGAGCGGCACGTTCACCTTTGCGAGCCTCGAGGATTTCAACGCCGGCCGGCCGGATACGTTCACCCAGCGGCTCGGGCAGGTGCAGACCTCGTTCACCTACGTCCAGCTGGGGCTGTACCTGCAGGACGACATCCGCGTCAACCGCACGCTCTCGATCAGCCTCGGCGCCCGCCAGGAGATGCAGTCGTACATCGACGACACGCTGAACGTCATGCCGCGGCTCGGGTTCACGTGGAATCCGGGCGGCTCGCGCACGGCCCTCCGCGGCGGCTACGGGATCTTCTACGACTGGTACGACGCGAACCTGCACGACCAGACGCTGCGCGTCGACGGCACGCAGCAGCGCGACCTGCTGATCCTCAATCCAGGCTTTCCGGATCCGACCGGCGGCGTTCAGGCGGAGGTGCTGCCAGGCGGCCGCGTGCAGGCGGCCCCGGACCTGAAGATGCCGTGGGTGCAGCAGGCGTCGATTGGCGTGGACCGTCCCGTGGGGCAGTTCCTGACGCTGCAGTCCTCGTATCAGTGGCAGCGCGGCTACAACCAGCTCCGCTCGCGCAACGTCAACGCGCCCGACGAGTTCGGCGTGCGGCCGGAGCCCAGGGTGGGCACCGTCACGCAGATCGAGTCGACGGGCCGCATGAAGTCCGATCGGGTGACGGTCAACGCCAACTACCGGATCCCCGCGCGGAACATGTTCTTCAACGTCGGCTACACGTGGTCGGACGTGAAGAATCACGCGAACAACGCCACGGCGCTGCCCGCCGACAGCCGGAACCCGGACGCCGAATGGGGGCCGGCCGGCCAGGACATCCGGCACCGCGTGTTCGCGACCGCGAACTACACGTTCCCCCTGGGCATTCGCGTCAACCTCACCAATCAGTACTCGTCGGCGCCGCCGTACACGATCACCACGGGGCGTGACGACAACCGCGACGGCGTGAGCAACGATCGGCCCGCGGGCGTCGGGCGCAGCACGGAGCGCGGCGCCTCGCGCCTGGACACGAACCTCCGCGTGACGCGGACCTTTGGCTTCGGGGGACCGCGGAACGTCGAGGGCGGTCGCGCAGGCGGGACGGGCCCCGCGGGCGGGCCTGTCGCCGGTCCTGACGGCGCAGCGCCTCCAGCAGGCGGCCCCGGTGCGGGCGGACCTCCGCCGGGCGGCTTGGGCGGCGGCGGCGGTCCCCGCGGCGGCGGCGGCGGTCCGCAGGGCGGCTTTGGCGGGGGCGGCCGCGGCGGCGGCGGGGGGCGCGGCGGCTTCGGCCCGGGCGGCACCAACCAGCGCTTCAGCGTGGAGTTCTACGCACAGGCGTTCAACCTGTTCAATCGCGTGAACTACGGCAACTTCAGCGGCAACCTCCGCTCGCCGTTCTTCGGGCGCCCGAGCTCCGCCGGCCCCGCGCGGCGCGTCGAGGTCGGGATGAATTTCCGGTTCTGACTTGGTAGGCAGTAGGCAGTAGGCAGTAGGCAGTAGGCAGTAGGCAGAGGCGGTTGAGAGGAGGGGCCCGTCCGGCCCCTCTTTTCGTGTACGCCTGCGGCCGTCGTGGCCCGACTGCCTGCTGCCTGCTGCCTGCTGCCTACTGCCTGCTGCCTGCTGCCTGCTGCCTACTGCCTACTGCCTACTGCCTGCTGCCTGCTGCCTACTGC
>JACQTK010000294.1 GCA_016210845.1 Acidobacteriota bacterium
AGCATTATCACCGAGTCGCGGCGGGTAGTGATAGGGTAATACTAATCCGGGGCCTAGCTCCCGCCGGTAACCCTCTGAATGCGCTGGAGTTGTCGCGAGTCGCGACTCAGGCGAGAGACGATCTCAGTAAAGTCCCGCTAGCCGCCGGGCGAACTCACGGCCTTCCCTTTCGTCTCTGAGCAACCAATCGCTCTTGGTTTCGACAGCCAGGGCGATGGCTTCCGCCTCGCCCTCGTGTAGGTCCACCGTCAGAAGCTTGACAAGATCGGCCTCGGTCGTGGGGCGCACAACCAGCCAGCCGCCAGTCCGCGCGTCGTCGACTCTGCTGCGGATGGCGCGGTCGGGAATCTCGCGTAGTTCCGTGTCAACGGCGCCTGGAATCCAGATCGCGCCAAATTGGTTGTGAAGAAGGGCCAGGCGGTCGATGCAGGCGAGATTGAAAATCGGTGAGGTGTTACTGACCGCCGGCATAGGCGGTGTCTTCGTTCAATTCCTCTTGGGTATAGTGGCGGTGAATGTCCCGTTGGGCGACCACATCCGCGAAGGCGACACGACTGATGCCGGCGAGTTCCGATGCCTTCCCAAACGACAGCAGTCCTCTCGCATAGAGGGCCGCGGCGAGCTCCTCCCGCACGCGTTGCTCGGCCTCGACCTCGGGGACGCGAAGGCTTCGAGCAATCGACTCGGGGATCTGAAGGGTGATATTCATCGGCTCTAGCCCGGCCAACCTGCGCGACCGGGCTTTCTCCATTATAGGCGGCGGCCGGCATCACTCAGTTCGACGCCCACGCACGGAGGCCCGACCGGGTCAGCCATGGCGCTGTCGTGATGCGCCGCATCGCGCTCCGGTCTCGAAGGCGAGCGGAACGTGGGAACAATTTGGGAACAATACGGCCCACACACGGGGCAAAACCAAGGATCAGGGCCGACCAGCAAGCAAGACGAGTCAACAACTTGGAGGTTCCGGCCCTGTCTACAAAACCTCCATCTCCGGTTCAAATCCGGACGGCGCCTCCATTCCACGGGCATGTGGCTGCTGTTCGCCCCGCTGGCGTTCCGGGCGACCGACGCCGCGGCCTACGCCGATGGCACGCTGGTGGGCGTGCTGGTGATCGCGTTCTCCGTGCTCATCCCGATGGTGCCCAGCCACGCGCATCATGAAGTCATGATGACGGAGGGGCCCGACACGCCCCCCGGCTGGTCCTATAACCCCTCCGACTGGTTCCAGCGCGGGCCCATCATTGCGATGGCGTTGGTCGGGTTCTTCCTCTCGCGATATCTCGCCGCTTATCAACTGGGACACATTTCCTATCCCTGGGATCCATTCTTCAGCGACGGCACGCGGCGCGTCCTCGATTCCCAGGTCTCAAAGGCGTGGCCGATTTCGGACGCCGGTCTCGGTGCCGTGTCCTACGCCAGCCTGCGCTCGAGTTCGTCCAGAAAGCCCGCTTGACCTTTGAGTATCTTGACCCGTGCCACGTCCAGTCGAAACCAGGCCGCGCGATCGATCTCGGGGAAGACCTGCTGGCGGCCAGAGCGCGGCGGCCATTCTATCGAGAACGTATTACTTGTAAGCCGGGTCGGATCGAAGTCCGATTTCACCGCCCAGGCGTAGACGACCTTGCCGCCAGCCTGACGGCGCGGCTGTAGTGCAACGAAGTCGCCGGTTACCGCGTCACCCATTTCCTCTCGGAATTCACGCACGGCGGCGTGAAACGGATCTTCATCGTCCGAGAGCTCACCTTTGGGAATCGACCATGCGCCCTCGTCTTTCCTCGCCCAGAAGGGACCACCGGGATGGACGAGGAGTACTTCGATCGTTCCCGATACATCGCGGTACAGCAGGAGACCCGCACTCTTCCTGGACATCGCTTCACACCCGCAGGGCCTATACGTCTGTCTTCCTCCCCAGTCGCGCGAACGATCTCGCCTCCGAGCACCGCCGCCGGATAGAGGGCTTCAGGCCGCCGAGCGTGCATAGACCGCCAGGCAGTCGTGTTCCCGGCCGGCAACGACGCGGTGGCCTCGCAACGGTCCGCGCGTGGCGGTGATCACCGTATGCTGGCCCTCCGCGCTGCCGTCGTGGTGATACAGGACGACCCAGTCGTCGGTTGTTCCGGCCCGATGTGCCCGAGCGGTATTCGAATACAGGGCCGTGTACTGCCTGGTGCCGCGCTCCGTGTGCAGGATCGGCAGCCACGCTTCGCCCGTCGGATTGAAGCGGCGCGGTGCGATCAGGCGCAACTGACCGCCGGCGGCCTTGTCCCGGTATTCCCGATCGACGTCGAGCAGCTCTGAGACCGACGGAGGCGTCGCTGGGCCCGCGGCAGGGAGCCGGACGCGGCCGAGGCGATGTGCCACGGAATCTCTGATGCCCGCCAGTCGCTTCTCCCCAAAACCAGCGATGGTCTCCAGGCGCCCGTCGTGCGCCGCCGCCTCGAGGTCGGCCAGCGTCTCGAGTCCGAGCTCCTCGTGAAGGCGTTCCGCCAGTCGCCTCCCGATTCCAGGGACAGAGGCCAAGAGCGCCACCGGATGCGATTCGCCGCGCAGGCGGTCGAGCATCGGGAGTCGGCCGTGCACGAGCAGCTCCCGAATCGCACGAGCGATGGACTCGCCGACGCCGCGGAGCTCCCTGAGGCCGTCCAGGCCCCCGTTCCGAAAGAGGACGTCCACGGCCACCGGGGTCGTGCGCAGCGTCGCCGCGGCACGCAGGTAGGCGTTCACCCTGTAGGGATCGGCACCCTGATCGCGCAGGAGTCTCGCCGTCTCCTCCAGCCGTCCCGCAATATGCTGGTTCAAGGCGTGGGCCATCATCCCGACCATCAGCAAGTTGCGCGCCCGCGCCGCTGCCGGCGCGGTACGGGGGGTGTCGCGGCCTGTGACCGGGGCACTTGGATTGCACTGATGAATCTTCGAACCATCGCAACAGCGAAGGAGCCGTCGTCGCAGTGCAGAGGGCCGGTGAATTGAGTATCGTCAGGTCCGGCTTGGAGGAGACACGGGTGACTCCATGAGCGATCCTGGTCTGGCGCTGGTCCTGAGCGGCGGTGGGGCTCGTGCGGCGTACCAGGTGGGGTTTCTGCGGCACCTCGCGTCGCGCTACCCGGACTTGGCGCCTGGCATCCTGACGGGCGTGTCCGCGGGCGGCATCATCGCCACGTGTCTGGCCTCGCGCGACGGGCGCTTCGGCGACGCCGTCGAGCGGATCAACCGGCTGTGGGGGAGCCTCCGCATCGAGGACGTATTCCGCGTCGACCGGGGCGATCTGGCGTCGCGCGTCACGCGATGGGGGTTTCGCCTGGTGTCGGGTGGTGCACCGGGGACGCCGCGGGCGCGGAGCCTGGTCGACACGGCACCGCTGCGCGAGCTGTTGACCCGCACGTTGAATCCGGACAGCGAGGGGAGGCTGCCCGCCATCGCGGGGAACCTGGCCGCCCGCACGCTGCACGCCCTGGCGCTCACGGCCTCGAGCTACACGACGGGGCAGTCCCTGACATGGGTGCAGAGCCTGGACGGGTGCGGCGTGATGACCTGGGAGCGGCCGCAGCGCAAGAGCGTGGACGGGTGCCTCGGCGTCGATCACGTGATGGCGTCCTGCGCCCTGCCCTTCTTCTTCCCCGCCGTCGAGATCGACGGCGCGTGGTACGGCGACGGCGGCATCCGGTTGACGGCCCCGTTCTCGCCCGCCATCCACCTCGGCGCCCGCAAGATCATCGCCATCTCGACGCGCTACGCGCGCAGTCGAGAGGAGGCGGACCGGCGTGCCGTGAACGGCTATCCGCCGCCCGCGCAGGTGGCTGGCGTGCTGTTGAACGCGATCTTCCTGGACCTGCTCGACGCCGACGCGCTGCGCCTCGAGCAGCTCAACACGCTGGTCGACCGGCTGCCGCCTGGGGCACGGGACGGGCTCCGGCCCGTCGATCTGCTGATCCTCCGGCCATCACAGGACCTGGGGCGGCTCGCCAACGAGTTCGAGGCCGATCTGCCGCGCCCCTTCAGGTTTCTCGTTCGAGGTCTCGGCAGCCGCGAGACGCGCTCGAACGACATGCTGAGCCTGCTGATGTTCCAGTCGGACTACATCGCGAAGCTGATCGACCTTGGCGAGCGCGACGCGCGTGCCCGCAGTGAGCAGATCGAGACGTTCCTCCGCGGCGAGGGGGAGGGGCGCGTGAGGCCCACGACGCGCGCGAAGCTGGCGCGCTACTTCGGCACGATGAAGAGGCGCCTGGCGGGCTCCTGAGCGCGAATAAATTCGCACCACACGAGAAATAGCCCGCGGGACAGGTTCGTCCCGCCGCCCCTGCCCCACCAGTCGCCCCCCCTGAGGTTGGCCCGAAGTTGGCTTCACCCAGGGCTGCCGAAGACGGACGCGCACGCGGTGGGCGCGGAGGCGCTGTGACACACCCGCGCTGAGGGCTCAGGTGACGGACGAGAGGGATGGCCAAGACGCTCTTCGTGCTCAATGACCCGCCATACGGAACCGAGCGCAGTTACAACGCCTTGCGGCTGGCCGGCGCGCTCGCGAAGCGCGAGGGCGAACAGGTGCGGGTGTTTCTCCTCGGCGATGCGGCGGGTTGCGCCAAGCGAGGCCACACGGTGCCGCAGGGCTACTACAACCTCGAGGTCATGCTGCGGAACGTCGCGCGGCTCGGGGGGGGAGATCGGCGTCTGCGGGACCTGCCTGGACGCGCGCGGCATCGGCGACGGCGAGCTGACGGAGGACGCCCGTCGCAGCACGCTCGAGGAGCTGACCGACTGGGTGCAGTGGGCGGACCGCACGCTCGTGTTCTGACTCGGCGCGTGACGTGGAAGGTGGAGCGATGACCGCCAGGACGGTGCTCGTGCTCGGGGGCGGAATTGGCGGCGTCGCGACTGCCCGCGCGCTCCGGCGGCGCCTCCCGCGGCCTCATCGAATCGTGCTCGTCGATCGGGAGCGCGAACATCCTTCTGCACACCGACCGACAGCGCCACCTGACCGTGGTCGAAGCCGTGGTGCACGCGGTACACGATGGCGCGATCGGTGAAGAGGGAGGCGTAGCAGCGCTTGACGGCGTCGAGGAGCATCGCCTCGCCGTGGATGTTGAGAAAGGTCTCCTGCTGGCCGGCGAAGCTGGCTTCGGGAAGATCTTCTGCCGTGGCGCTGCTTCGCACCGGCCACGTCGCAGTGGTCGCCGTACTGCGCTTCGAGGCGGCGATAGCCGTCTGCGATGGCGTTCTCGAGCCCATCGGGCAGAGGTGCGGCCAGCATGGCTGAACGGACGCGCGCGCCGGCCGCCTGCGGGCGATCGATGTCGGCGACATGGAGCTGCCGCAGCTCGGCTGTGATCAGGCGCTCGAGGTCTGCGCCGCGCAGGAACGCGCGATAGGCGTCCGCGGCCGTCGCAAACCCGTCGGGGATGCGGACGCCCAGCGGCGTCAGGACGCGCCGCATTTCGCCGAGCGACGCGTTCTTGCCGCCCACGGCCGGCACATCGGCCATGCCGATCTGGTCGAACCATCGAATCCACTCGCTACCCACGCCGGTACCCATCCCATCAGCGCGCACGCCGCGTTCGCTCGGTCGCGCCAAGTGACCTCGAGCAACGAACGTGCCTTGCGACGCCTGGGCCTGGCACCGTGGAAAAAATTGCGGTCCGCGCGATTGTGCGCTGTGTGCCTCTGAGGCCGGGCGCGGCGGTGGCTGCGGCCCTGATGGCATCGCCATTGCCTCACGAGGTGCTGTGGGAATCACACAGTCCGCGAACGCCGAAGCGATGCCGCCCGTGGCGCGCACGCTCGGCGGGTCGAGCGTCCTTCGCGTGGCGCACATGCGGCGTTACACGGACATCATCGGTGTGCTCGTGAGATACGGGTTCATCGACGTCGTGCACGCCCTGCATCTGGCGTCGTACGTCGCGGCAGGTCGCCGTCTGCTGACGGCGCTCGGACGCGATAGCCGGCCGGAAGTGAGCCGTGCACGGCGGCTCAGGCTCGCGCTCGAGACGCTCGGTCCCACCTTCATCAAGTTCGGACAGGCGTTGAGCCTGCGCGCCGATCTCCTCCCGCCAGAGGTGATCGGCGAGCTGGCGCTGCTGCAGGACTCGGCGCCGCCGCTCAGGTCGGGCGTTGCCGAGCGGGCGATTGAAGAGGCCTTCGGGTTTCCCCTTCACGAGCTGTGTGCCGAGTTCGAGTCGCAGCCGCTTGCCGCGGCATCGATCGCCCAGGTCCATCGGGCGACGCTCCACTCCGGCGACCGCGTCGCCGTGAAAGTCCGCCGCCCTGGCATCGGCGCCGTGATCGAGGCGGACCTGGCGATCCTGGCCGACCTGGCGGCGCTGGCGGAGCGGTACGTCCCCGACGCCCCTCTGTACAGCGTCCGCGACCTGGTCGAGGAGTTCGCGCGCACGGTTCGGCGCGAGCAAGACCTGGCCCGTGAAGGGCGCATCCTCGAGCGCGTGGCCTCTCAGTTCGCGGGCGATCCCACGGTGCGCTATCCGGCCGTCTGCTGGCCCCTGACGACACCGGCGGTCCTGACGATGGAGTTTCTGGACGGAGTGAAGGTGACCGCCGTCGGCACCGACGAGGCTCCGGCGCTGGACCGTCACGTCGTGGCCCGCCGTGGCGCGGACATCGTGTTGAAGCAGATCCTGGTCAACGGTCTGTTTCACGCGGACCCGCATCCAGGGAACATTCTGGTGCTGCCAGGCAACGTCGTCGCCCTGGTGGATTTCGGCATCGTGGGACGGGTCAGCCGTCCGATGCGCGAGCGCCTGGGAGAGGTCATCCTCGCCATCCGGCGGCACGACGCGGACCGCCTGGCGGAGATCGTCGTCGAGGTGGCGGCGCCGATGCGGCCCGTGGACCGGGCGGAACTCGCACGAGACATCCAGGAGATGCTGGATGTGTACGCGGATCTGTCGCTCGGCGACCTGTCGCTGGGCCAGCTGTTCGGGTCGATCACCGACGCGATGTCGCGCCATCGTCTCAAGCTGCCGGCGGATCTGCTGCTGCTCATCAAGTCGGTCACCACGATCGAGAGCGTGGGGCGCCAGCTCGATCCGTCGTTCAAGATCGCCCGCCACGCCGCGCCTTTCGTCGAGCGCCTCGTCGAGCAGCAGCACAGCCCGGGCGTGCTGGCGCTCCGCGCCGCCGATGCCGGCCGCGAGATGGTCGGTATGTTTCGAAGCCTGCCTCGAAGCCTTGCGGAGATTGCGAAGAAGGCGCGGACCGACAGCCTGCAGATCCAGTTCGTGCACCGCAATCTCGACTACTTCATCCGCGAGATGGATCGGTCGAGCAACCGCCTCAGCTTCGCGGTCGTCATCGGGGCCATCGTGATCGCGTCGTCGGTGATGGCGCAGGCCGCGGCGGGCCCGCAGGCGTTCGGCTACCCCCTGCTCGGGCTCGTGGGCTTTGTCGTGGCCGGCGTGCTGGGACTCGGGCTGGCCATCGGAATCCTGAGGTCGGGCCGCCTGTGAAGGCGCGGCCGGCGCCCGATTGCTCGCAGCCTCTGGGGATTTCTCAAGCTGCGACCCGCTCCGGCTCCCGGACCGCTTCGGTGCCGTAGGCCTTGACGACGTATTCCTGGAGCATGCGCTGCGCGGTGAAGAACGATCCGTTCAAGGCGATCGCATATCGCATCACCTGCGTGAACCGATCGCGGTCGCGGTAGAAGAGCGGCAGCACGGTGCGCTCGAGCGCGTCGTACAGGGCAGCCGCGTGCGCCGCAGGATCGGTGGTCTCCCCGGGCAGCGTCCGCCCATCGCTCCCGATGGCCCATCCCGTGACACCCTCGACGTGTCCCTCGATCCACCATCCGTCGGGCACGCTCAGGCTCGGCACCCCGTTGAGCGCGGCCTTCATCCCGCTCGTGCCGAAGGCCTCGAGCGGCGGGTGCGGCGTGTTGAGCCAGACATCCGCGCCCGCCGTCAGAAGGCGCGCGATGGCCATGTCGTAGTCTTCGAGGTAGACGATCGGCACGTCGCTGCCGAGCGCCTCGCGCGCGCGGAACACCCGCTCGATGATCCGCTTGCCCTCCTCGTCGCGCGGATGCGCCTTTCCGGCGTAGACGACCTGCAGGCCTCCTCCCGCGCGCGCAAGGGCCCGCAGGCGAGCGATATCGGACACGAGCAAGTCGGCTCGCTTGTACGTCGACGCGCGACGACCGAAGCCGATCGTCAGCGCGGCCGGATCGAACGGCGGCGATTGATGGCGGTTGACGATCTCGAGCAGGCGCAGTTTCGCGGCTACGTGGGCGTCCCAGATCTCTGGAGTGGGAATGCTCACCGCGTACCGGAGGCTGAAATTGTCGGCACGCCAGCCCGGGATACGCCGATCGAACAGCAGGCGGAATGGTTCGGAGACCCACGTGGCCGCATGGACGCCGTTGGTGATGGCATCGACATGGTGCCCCCCGAACATCCGGCCTGACATCTCGCCGTGCCGCATGGCCACGCCGTTGACGTAGTGGCTGAAGCTGAGCGCCAGGTACGTCATGTTGAGCGCGCCGCCGTAGCAGCATCGATGCATCAGCTCCGACATCGGATGGGGGCCGAGGACGCGCGCCGCCAGATCGAGCGGGAACTGGTCGTGCGCGGCGGGGACGGGTGTGTGCGTCGTGAACACGCACAGCTGTCGCACGGCATCGATATCGTCCTCGCCCGCCGTGGGCCGGCCGGCCGCGCGGAGGCGCTCGGAGACCAGCTCCAGCGCCAGGAGCGCCGAGTGCCCCTCGTTCAGATGAAATCGGTGGACGTGGCTGCAGCCGAGCGCTCGAAGCATGCGGACGCCGCCGATTCCGAGCACCGCCTCCTGGGCGAGGCGGTACGCCGCGTCACCCCCGTAGAGGAAGTGTGAGAGGGCCCGATCGTCGGGTGCGTTCTGTTCGATGTCGGTGTCGAGGAAGTACACGGCGACGGTGCCGCCGCCCAGCCCCGTCACGCGGCGCCGCCAGGCCCGGACCACCACCGGCCGGCCATCGATGATCACGGTGACGCGTGCGGGCAGTGCCTCGAGGTGGGCCTCGACGCTCCATTCGGCCGACTCCTCGCGTTGCCGTCCCGTGGAGTCGAGCCGCTGGCGAAAGTATCCCTTTCGATGCAGCAAGGTGATCGCGACCAGCGGCAGGCCGAGATCGGCTGCGGCCCGCACGAAATCGCCAGCGAGCACTCCCAGGCCGCCCGCGTAGGTCGGCACCTCGGGATCGACGCCGATCTCCATCGAGAAATACGCGACCATCGCGAGTGCAACGCTCAGATGCGGTACTGGCGCTCCAGGCGCTGCTCGCGGGCAACGAGGGCGACCAGCTCGCTCTGTTGCGCGGTCAGGTACTGCAGGATGTCATCCAAGGTCAGGATGCCAGCGAGCGCCCCGTCCGCGTCGACGATCGGCAAGCGCCGCACGCCGTGTTCCTCCATCTTCTTCAGAGCCGCCTCGATGCTCTCGTGCTCGCGTGCGGCGACGAGGTCGTCGCTCATCACGTCGTTCACGAGCAGGCAGTTGATGTGCTCCGGGTCGCCGGCAACGACGCTGACGACGATGTCACGGTCGGTCACGATGCCGATGGGCACGTGCCGCCCGTTCCGGTTCTCGATGACGACGAGCGCGCCCACGTGCGACGTGCGCATCCGTCTCGCCGCGTCGACGATCATCTCGCCCTTCGGCGCAACAACGACATTTCGGTGGCAGATCTCTCCAACAGTCATGGCCCTAGACTCCACAAGCTCCTCGGCATTCCACGTCAGAGATGGGAGAGGCAAGTGGAGTACCAGCGCTCGACGGTCGGCCGTGCTCGTCCCCGCCGTGTTTGTGGCGGATCGGGCGAACCGATCTGGAGAGCCGCGTGAACGATTGCGCGGCGGCCGTGAAATCTTCCCCGTGGGGGCGGTCGCTCATCGAGACAGAGAGGACTTCGCCCGCGCTGGGTCGGCCGGGCGCATGAGTGCGTCATGGTGGAGACTTTGCACCGCGTCGTTCCGGGAGGTGTCTATGAAGGTGCGGGACATCATGACCGAGCCCCCGCTGACCTGCACCCCGGAGACGTCGCTGGCCGCGGCCGCCCGTCTCATGCGGGAAGCGGACTACGGGACGTTGCCGGTCATCGATTCAAGTGGACAGCTCGCAGGGATCGTCACGGATCGCGACGTCTGCCTGGCGCTCTCCAGCACGAATCGGAACGCTCTCCACATTGCGGTGCGCGAGGTCATGACGCGGAAGGTGTTCTCGGCGCTGCTCGACGACGATGTCCGTGAGGCGCTTGCCACGATGAAGGACGCCCGGGTTCGGCGTCTGCCCGTGCGCGACGAGTTCGGCCGCCTCAAGGGCATGCTGTCGATCGAGGACATCGTCGTTCGGGGGCTCGAAGGCGACGGGATTGCCGCCAGCGAGATCGTCGCGGCGCTGCGTGCGATGTACGTGCGCGTCCCGGTGCCTGTCGAGAGTGGTCCGACGGCGAACGAGTTCACGCCTGGCTAGTCGCAACGGACGCGAGGGGCTGGGTCGATGGGCGTACGGGCGTTCGATTTCACGGTCCTTGCCGTAGCGGCGCCCGAATGCCGGTCCAACCCGGATTGCAGCCCGATCGGTGCGGCCGCTGTCGGTGCATCGGGCTTGCGATCGGGGCACTCGTTCCACGCATGACGACCGTCTTTCCGCGCGCAGGGAGAACGCCCGACGTGTCGCCGCTGTTCTCGCGCGGTGCCATCGGCATCCGGGCCAGCCTGCGCTGGTAGCACGGCGCCAGCGGGCCCGGCGTCACTTGAAGGGCCGATTGCCACTGGGCCCCCACACGTCCGGTAAGTCGATCCCCCTTGCGAGACGATCCAGCGAACGCCACGGTGGCTCCGCGTCGAACGCGTACTCGCCCAGAACGAGCAGCGGCGTGCCTTGCTCGACGACCTGCCCTCGGCGGTCGAGCGTCCATCCGTCGCCCCAGTCGTAGATCCAGATCGCGTCGCGGACGAGCAGGCGGATGCAGGCGTGCGAGGCGGGATAGCCTGGCAGCACATAGGCGTGCAGCGCCAGACCCTGCGCGTTGTCGAAGTTGAAATACTGTTTCATGTACCACTTGGAGTTCACGGTGCTGTGCCGGCCCGGGGAGCGCCAGTTCAGGTGAAACCATCCGCTCGGCGTTGGAGACGTGCGGCGGCCGGAGCTGACCGGTCCCCACCGGAGGAGCCGCCCGCGCTCGTAGGCCGCGAACGCCTGTGCCGCTTTGTCGACGACCAGGAGCTTGGGCAGATGCGCCGCAGCCGGATATCTGGTCGGGAACGGGCTGTACTGCAGCTCGTCGTCGTGCCAGACGGAGGGGAGCACCAGGTGCGTCTGCTTGGGCAGATGCACAGCATCCGCACGATTGAGCTTCTCGAGAAGCGCGATCTGCGACGCGGTGAACCGCCTGGCGAGACCGCGCTCGGTTGCGACGGGCTGTTCGACACGGTACTCGACCCAAGCCTCAGGTCGATGCGCCGCCTGCGCAATGGGCTGCGCGGTTCCAGCAGGTTCCGGAGGAACCGCCAGGGCGACCCCTCCGGCAAGCGTCCAAGACGACAAGAGGAACGTCATCCGTCCAGAGGCCACGTGCTGCACCCCCTCTACGTGGCGATCTGCAGCAGCCGCGCCAGCCAAGCAGGTGGAAGGCGCCGCACGCCGCCGCAGGGGTCAGGCGGGTCACCGATGCGGGAGTTGTCCTCTTGCGAAAGAGCGCGTGGCCACCGCGGGTTTTTTCGCCGCTGTGCGCGCGCATGGACGTTCAGCTACGAGAAGCTTCCGGTTCTACGTGCTCCGCACGGTCACTACGGGACATGGGGCCGTGACGACGACGCGTTGGGCGACGCTCCCGACGAAGAACCTGTCCAATCCCCTCCTGCCGTGGGTGCCAACCACGATCAGGTCGGCTCGCGTTGCGCGCGCGGTCCGGACGATCTGCCGCGCCGGATCGCCCTCGATCATGCGGTCGGCGGCGCGAACGCCCGCGGCCTTCGCCTTCTCGGTGAGCTTCGCCAGTCGTCGTGCAGAATCAGGCGATCCTCCTCGTCGCTATGCGGTCGGACACAACGAGTACGAAATTCGCGTTTGGGGCCGCATAGCGGTCCTGACGACACCGCGAACGAAGGGGCTCATCCGGGGGCCGTCTCACTCCTCGCCGCGCAGCTTGTGCAGGTAATGGGACCGGGATTCGACCTCGGTCAACCGGGCACTGGCATAGAGCGATGCCTCGGCCAGCAGCTTTCGGGCGGCTTCGTCGTCACGCGCGCGCAGCGTCTCCAGATCCTCGCCGGCGCCCGTCACGTAGGCAGCGATGAGCTGTCGCTCGAGCTCCGCGAGGGGCTCCTCGAGAGGCTTCCTTGTCTCGTCCTCGGGCACCTGCTGGCGAGGGGCGGTAGTTTTCATGAACACACCTTCATCGATGGGTTGACTGGTGAACGATGGGAACTGCCCTGAGTGAGTCGGCCGCCGACGCGAGGGCCGCCTCCGCGACCTCGTCAACGCTCCGCGCGGCATCGACGCGTCTCCAGTCGGGCGGCGCCGTGGCCCGTGCCTGCTGCTCGTGCAGCACCCGCGTCGTTGCGTCCGAGGCATCGACGCCTCGCGCCGCCAGGCGTGCCTCCATGATCTCGACGGGCGCGTCGAGCCACAGGCCAAGGAAGGGCACCCCCGCCCGGGAGGCGGCGTCGCGGACGGCTCGCCGGACCGTGTCCGTGAGGAAGGCGGCGTCGACGATGGCCACATAGCCGGCTCGCGCGACTTCGCGCGCCGTTCGGATGCGCTCGTCGTACACCGCCGCGTTGACCTGGGCCCCATAGGCCGAAACCGGAAGCCGCGTCGCTGGCTCCACGCCGAAACGGCGTTTCCGCGCCACGTCGCTGCGCAGCACGATCGCGCCAGGCGGACGTCCGATCTCTGGCGCGAGACGACGGGCGAGCGTCGATTTCCCCGACCCGGAGAGACCGCCGATGGCGACAATCGCCCCTCTGCCTGGTGCGACGAGTCGGTGCGCCTGGTCGAGATAGGCGCTCGCTTCGCGTGTCAGGCGAGTGGCCTGCACGGGGTCCGACGTGACGCCGGTCGCCGTGATCGACACCTTGCAGCGGATGGCCGCCCTGCAGGAAAGGAAGAGCGGAAGCAGCGCCAGCGCCTCGTAGTGCGGGATCCGCTCGAGCCATGCGTTCAACGCGGCGTTGGCGTGCGCCGGCAGGTTCCGATGCAGCAGATCCATGATCAGGAACGCGAGATCGTACAGCACGTCGATGCACGACAGCTCGTCGTTGAACTCGATGCAGTCGAACAGCATCGGCCGATCGCCTGCGAGGAAGGCGTTGCCAAGGTGCAGGTCGCCGTGGCACTCGCGGACCCACCCGCTCTCCCGGCGGGCGTCGAGCAGGTCGCCGTGCTGGCGGAGCACCAATGACGACGCCTCGTGGAGGGTCGCGCGCACGGCCTGGGAGATGACGGGGCCGGCCGCCGACAGTTCGGCGTCGTTTTCGTCGACCACCCATTGCATGGCAGAAGCGCCTCCGTGGTCGCGCCGTGCCTCGGCGAGCGTGTGGAGCTTCGCGGCGGCCACGCCGATCGCGGCCGCGAGGCCGACATCGAGCTCACCACGGCTGGCCACTGCATCGAGGAGCATCCGCTGATCGAAACGACGCATCTCGACCAGCCACTCGACGGGACGTCCGCTGCCGCCGATTGCCAGCGTCCCGTCGTCACGCCGCGTGAGGGGCACCACGCGGCGATACAGATCCGGCGCCGTTCGGCGGTTGAGACGCAGCTCCTTCTCACAGAAGTGTCGACGCGCCTCCAGCGTCGAGTAGTCGACGTAGGGAAGGTGCACCGCACGCTTCAGCTTGAATGCGCGGTCGTGGGCGAGGAACACCACGCTGATGTGCGTATCGATGCGATCCAGGCCACCGAGGTCCGGCCCGTATGCCGCCGGCTGTGCGAGGAATGCGATCACATCCTGCTGACTGGTGTTCGGAGCGTTCATGGCCCGACTCAGTGAGACGTGCGGAATATTCCCCCGCCCGCGGGAAAGCTTCCGGGTACGGGTCTCGTCACCCCGATCCGTGCTCCCGCCTAGGTTCCCTATCTGCTCATCGTGCAACGCGCGATCCCGCTTCGCCGACAGGATCATTCACGTCCGGCCCACGCAAGCAGACACAACTGCCGAGGCAAAGGAAATTGCCACACTCGCCATTCCACGGGTGCAACTGTCGGCCGTGGTGCTGCACGGATCGGATGCGCAGACTCTGCGCCGCGCCCCGGGACATCTCGAGAACACGGCACTTCCCGGCGAGTCGGGAAACGTGGTCATCGCCGGCCACCGTGATTCTTTCTTCTGGCCGCTGCGGAACGTCCAGCTCGGGGATGACATCTTCCTGGAGACGGCGGACCGGCGGTTTCACTATCGGGTCACGTCGGTGCGTGTGGTGAGCCCGCGCGACGTCCACGTCCTCGCGCCGACCGACACGCCGATGCTGACGCTGATCACCTGCTATCCGTTTTGGGTGTTCGGCAATGCGCCCGATCGGTTCGTGGTGCGCGCCGCAGCGGTCCAGGGATCGGGCTTGCTGAAGTGAAGGACGCTTGTCGATCGCCCGCGTCAGTCCGCGAGGGCGAAGGCCTGCGCGTAGAGCCGTGCGGGGAGAAGTCGTATACTGCCAGCGCCCCAGCCGCGCGACCGCCACGGTGTGCGCTCGCCGCGGCTGCTCCGGGTGACCAGTGCGGAGGTTGACCGCCATGAGACGCCTCTTTGCGTTCGCGTGCCTCGCCTGGGCCGTGGTGCTGGCGGCCGACGGCGCGGGGCAGGCCGCCGACCTGCAGCCAGCGGTCGATCGGCTCTATCCGGCCGATCGCCTGGACCTCGCCACGGCGGCGGAGCGCCCGTCGTGTTACGAGGTGCTGGAGACCGGACCGGCCAACGGCGCGAGGGTGTTGCTCGCGGGATACGTCGATCGGTCCAATGGCGTCGTGAGGCTGCTCCGGCGGGACGAGGCAGGCTCGCTGCAGGTCGTGTTCGACAGTCCACCGACCTGGAGGCTCCCCGGCACCCGGACGGGATGCGTGATCCGGCTCCAGGACGTGGACTTCGACGGCCGCCCCGAGGCGTTCGTCTACTTCGAGGGCGTGCGCGCATCGGTCGGATGGATCTTCAAGTGGGACGGCGTCGGTCTCTCCAATCTCACGCCAACGCGCCCGGACGGCGATCGGGAGTCGTCCGTGCTGCTCGACCCCGCCGTGTACGACCTCGAGCACAGCGGCCCGCTGCGGGTGATCGCGATGCGGGACATCGCCGTGCCTCCGCCGGGGGTTCCCGCGCCCAGTCCCGCCTTCGTGTACCGGCTGGGGCCCTCGGGATACGAAGTAGAGACGTCGGTGCTCGCCGTGATGGGATTTCGCGCGGACGTCGATCCGCGTTCCAACCTGAGGACCTTCCGGCTCGTCACCGACTCGTCTCCGCCCTACACGCTGCGAATCGTCAACGGCGACCGTGACGGCCGCCACCGTGTCACGGGCGCGACCATCGGCCTCAACAACACGGACGTCGTCGGGCCGTCGCAGGTGCACGAGGGCATGCAGTTCGCGACGGTCGGCCTCGCACCGCTGTTGATCCAGAACCACGTGACGGCGGCGCTCACCGGGCCTCCCGACGCGTACATCGTCGTGCTCGTGCAGGACAGCACCAGGCGGGTGCGTTGAAGGTCGGCCTCGTCTTTCCCCAGACCGAGATCGGCGCGGACCCCGAGATCATCGCGCGCTTTGCCACCACGGCCGAGGCGCTCGGCTTCCAGCACCTCGTGGCATACGACCACGTGCTCGGCGCCAGCACGGCCCGCCGTCCCGACTGGCAGGGTCCCTACACGTCGAAGCACATGTTTCACGAGCCGTTCGTGCTCTTCAGCTACCTCGCGGCGCTCACGATGCGGCTGGAGCTGGTGACGGGCATCATCATCCTGCCTCAGCGTCAGACGGCGCTGGTGGCGAAGCAGGCCGCGTGTCTCGACGTCCTCTGTAAGGGCCGACTGCGGCTCGGGGTCGGCATCGGCTGGAATGCGGTGGAGTACGAAGCGCTCGGCGAGAACTTCCACGATCGCGGACGGCGCGTGGAAGAGCAGATCGATCTGATGCGCAAGCTGTGGGCCGCGGAGATCGTCCGCTACGAGGGGCGCTGGCACACGGTCACCGAGGCAGGTCTCAACCCGCTGCCGCCGCGGCGCGCCATCCCGGTCTGGCTGGGTGGAATGGCGCCCCAGGTCATCGAGCGGGCAGGCCGTCTCGCAGACGGCTGGTTTCCGTTCGACACCCCGAACCTGGAGCGCCACATCGCCGAGGTCCGGGCGCACGCCCGCGCGGCAGGCCGCGATCCGGCGGCCATCGGCATCGAGGTCCGGGTGCCTGCGGGCGAGAGCACCGACAAGACGCGCGAGCGCGTCGAGCGGCTGCAGGCGCTCGGCGCCACGCACATCTCGGGTGTGACGATGAACGCGGGGCTGCCCGATCCGCAGGCGCACATCGACGCCATCCGCCGCTTCCGCGACCACGTGGCGGCGTTCATGTAGGCCCCAGGCCCCGGGCCTCAGCTGGCAGGGCGCGGCTTGACGCCGCGTCCCTCGGCAAGCTCGGGACGGCCGGAGCTTGTCGAAGGGCGCCAGGGCGGGACGCAAGGGGACGTAAGGGCCCGCCCAGCGTCTGACCAGATGCATTTGGAGGCGAAAGGTGCGATGATGGGCCGCCGCGACCGGGAGGTGCTATGACCTGGCACAGCCACCAGCTGGAGTTGCACATCGGGGACTCGGACCTCAGGAAGGGCGCGATCGAGGGACCGCCCGACGGTCAGGGCAACGAAAACGCCGTCGGGGCGCTCGACGAGCAGGGGCTGCCGAAGAACGAGGTCGCGATCGCCGAGGACGTCATCGGCGCCAACGAGGACCAGACGCAGGGGTGAGGGGCCTTCAGCGCGCTGGGCGCGCCACAGTGATGTTGGCGGGCGCGGCGTGGCTCGCCTGCGCGGCCTGTGGCAGCGCCTCCACCCCAGCGTCGCCCTCGACGCCAACGGCCTCCTTCTCGCAGCGCGACCTGCTCGTTGGCACCGGTCCCGAGGCCACGGCCGGCCGGCGGACGACGGTCCATTACACCGGCTGGCTCTACGATCCCACGCAGCCGGACAGCAAGGGGCGCCAGTTCGACAGCTCCGTCGGACGCCAGCCGTTCACCTTCACTCTGGGCGCCGGACAGGTGATCCGCGGATGGGATCAGGGCGTCGCCGGAATGAAGGTGGGCGGCCGCCGCCGCCTGGTGATCCCCTCCGAGCTGGCCTACGGCTCCGCGGGCGCCCCGGGCATCCCTCCCAACGCGGCGCTCGTGTTCGACATCGAGCTGCTCGACCTCCAGGGCTGACAGGCATCCGTGGACCTGTTCGTGCTCGTCGTCTTCGTCCTCGTCTACACGGGGATGATGCTCGGCGAGATTCCGGGCCTGGCGCTCGATCGCAGCGGCATCGCGCTCCCATATCTGCTGGCCCTGGCGTGCGCGTCCAACGTGGGGTCGGCAGCCACGTTGATCGGCAATCCCCAGAACATGCTGATCGGCCAGTCGCTGCAGCTGTCCTTCGCGGGTTACCTCGTGGACGGCGGGCCTCCCGCCGTCCTCGGGCTGGCGGCCACGTGGCTCATCATCCGCGCGCAGTGGCGCGGCCGCTGGCATCAGCCGACGGCAGCCTCGATCGATCGGCGTCGCCCGCCCGCCTTCGATCGCTGGCAGACCGCGAAGGGGCTCGTGCTGCTGGCGGTGACGGTGCTCGTGTTTCTCGTCACGCCGTGGCCGCGCGACGTGGTGGCGCTGGCGGCGGCTGGCGCGCTGCTGCTCAGCACGCGGATGGCGTCCTACGACATGCTCGGGCTGGTGGACTGGCACCTGCTGGTGCTGTTCATCGGCCTGTTCGTCCTCAACGAGGCAGTCGACCGCGCAGGCTGGCTGGCGGCGCTGTACCACGCATTCGCCCTGGGGGGCATCGACCTCTCGAATCTCGGTTGGCTGTTCGGCGTGACGCCGATCCTCTCCAACCTCGTCTCGAACGTTCCGGCCGTGATGCTGCTGCTGCCCGCCGCCGCCGGGCCGCTGGCCGGGGCCACGCTCGCGCTGACGAGCACGCTGGCGGGCAACCTCCTCATTGTGGGCAGCATCGCCAACATCATCGTCGTGGAGCAGGCGGGCCGCCAGCGACTGGCGATCGACTGGCGTGCGCACGCCCGCACGGGCGTGCCGGTCACGCTGGCGACGCTCGCGATAGCCGCGGGATGGCTCTGGGTGCGGAGCTTCTGATCGCGTCTACCTCGCGGTGCGGGTGGCGCTCCAGGGGGTGTCGGTGCCTCCGCGTCGCACCGTGCCTTCGATCCGATCGCCGATGACGCGTCCCGTGTATTCCGCAGCGCCGGCTGTGAACGTGATGGCATCGCCGCGGAGCCGGCCGTTGGCGATTGGCATCGATCCCAGCGTGCCCGTGACGACCTGATACGCCTGCTCGAGCCGCAGCTCGCCATCGGAGAGGCGCCA
>JACQTK010000292.1 GCA_016210845.1 Acidobacteriota bacterium
AACCTGCAGCACGCGCTGATGACCTTCTCGCGCTGGCTCGATTACGGCTACATCGCCACCCGCAGCGGCAAGCTCACGCGCATCGACTTGCAGTCGCTCGAGCGTGCGGGCGAGGTGCAGACCTCCAACAGCTCCATCGACATCGCCATCAGCCAGGACGGGCGCTTCGTGGCGACGGCCGAATATGCGCCAGGCGGCGTCACGATCCTCGATGCCCGCACGCTCGGCGTCGTCCGGCGCATTCCCGGAGAGTTCGAGAGGAACGGCCAGCGGCTCCCCTCTCGCGTCACCGGCATCGTCGATGCGCCGGGCAACCGCTTCGTCTGCGTGCTCATCGAGGGGGCCGAGATCTGGGTGATCGATGCGTCGGGCGCTGAGCCCGTCCTGGAGCGCCGCATTCCGACGCCCGCCGAGGAGCCCTACGACGCGATGATCACCCCAGACGGCCGCTACTATGTCGTCGGGCATCTCGACTCGGCGGAGGTGACGGTTCTCGATCTGGACGCCCCCGAGCCGTCGCCGCGGGTCGTGTCGCTGCAAGAGCCCGGCCGCGCCTACGACCAGAGCTCGCCGAAGAAACTCCCCCACCTCGCCTCATGGGCGGTGGCGCAAGGCTCCGTGTTCGTCCCGCTCGTCGGTGAAAAGCGCCTGGCCGTCCTCGACCGCTACACGTGGAGGTTCAAGCGCTCGATCGAGCTGCGAGGCCATCCCGTCTACGCCGTGCGGGCGCCGGGCGAGCGCCATGTGTGGGTCACGTTCTCAGGTGAAGCGGACGACGCGTTCGTCCAGGTGGTGGATGTCGAATCGCTCGAAGTCGTGCACACGTTCCGCGTCGGCGCGCGCATCTATCACGTCGAGTTCACGCCGCGGGGGAGCCACGCGCTCATCACGGCCAACGCGGAAGACACGCTCTTTCTCGTGAACGCGCGGACCTACGCCATCGAGGACAGCGAGACGTTGCGCTCTCCCTCCGGCGTCTTCGGTCTGTGGCGCGCGTTCACCACCGGACTGTGATCGACATGCCCAGGACGCTCACGCCCGCTGACGCAAACGCGCTCGCGATAGCCGTTCAGGACGCCGTGCCGCTGTGCGCCCGCCCCTTCGACGAGCTCGGCCAGCGTCTCGAGCTCCCGTCGAGCGACGTGCTGAGACAGCTCCGGACGTGGAGCAGCGAAGGCAAGCTTCGGGAGATTTCGGCGGTGCTCGAAGGGAGCCTGCTCGGATACGAGAGCGCACTGTGCGCGGCAGCCGTACCCGAGCAGGATCTTCCCCATGTGATCGGCGTCGTGAATGCCCATCCGACCGTCACCCACAACTACCTCCGCGACCACGCGTACAACCTCTGGTTCACGATTGCCGTGCCGCAGGCGATGGGGCTCGACGAGACCCTCGCCCGCCTCGAGCGCCACGCCGAGGCTCGGTTCTTTTCGGCCCGGCGGAGGCGAACGTACAAGGTGGGCGTCAACTTCGACCTTCTGTCCGGCGAGAACTCGACAACGGTTCAGGACCTGCCGGACCTGGCACCGCTCGATCTCTCCGCCCGCGACGAGCGCTTCTTCCGCGCGCTGCAGACTCCGCTTCCGGTGGTCGAACGCCCCTTTGCGGCGCTGGCGGACCTGGCGGCATGTGGGGAGGAGGAGCTGCTCGAATTCGCTCGCCGGCACCTGGGCGGCGCGATCCGGCGGTACGTCGCGACCTTCCACCAGCGGCGTCTCGGCGTACGCGGCAACGCCATGGTCGTCTGGAACGTGTCCAGCCAGGCGCTGGACGAGGCCGGGCGCCGGCTGGCACAGGTGCCGCAAGTAAGCCACTGCTACGCTCGCGAGAGACTCCCGGGCTTCCCGTACGCGCTCTACAGCATGGTCCATGGTCCCGACGATGCGAGCTGCCGCAACCTGGTCGGTCGGCTGGCGTCGATCGTGGGCATCGACGACTACGCGGTGCTGGTGACGAAGCGCGAGCTCAAGAAGTGTCGGCTTCGGTATTTCTTGCCTGAATTGGATCGCTGGTGGCTGCAAGACCACGAGCATCAGGTGGCGTGAGGGGCAGACGTGTCTTCGTGGGTCGACCTCCACGATGCTGCGGCTCCTGACCGCGGGCGGCGAATTCTCGGTGCGTGCACAGGGTGAAGGCAACGAGCCGATCATGACACCGCCGGGGTGGCGCCGAGGGCGACGACGTGGGCACCACCATGCGGGAGATGGCCAACAAGGCGGTCGCGCCCGAGCGGATCGACAACCTCGCTGCCTACATACAATGCCTGCCGCAATGACGTGCAGACGAGAGCGCCGCATGAAGCGCAGGATCGCGGGATATGCCCGGTACTTCGAGGAGGCCTTCGGCACACCGGAGATCGCGGCGGATCGGGTGGCGAAATCGATCGCCGACTACGAGCGGACACGACTGAGCGGGAATTCTCCTTGGGATCGCTGGCGTGCAGGCGACGAGCGCGCCGTCTCGGAGCAGGTCAAGCAGGGGCACGAGCTGTTCTTCGGAAACCATCTGAGCTCATTGAGCCTCACGCGGCCGTTGACCGTGGCGCACGACACGCGGCGTGTGTCCGGCCGCTTTCCGGCCACGAGCGGCCGGAAAGAAGCAGCCCCGACGTCGACCTCCAGAGCGCATGATCGACGCAAGTCCCAGCCCGCCAACTGATTCCGGGGAACTGGTGGAAGGGCACTGATGTTGCCTCCGTCCCCACCGAGGCGGCGCCGTACTTTCGGGCGTGTTCGTCAGAAAACCCGTTTCACCCAGCACGAGAAGTTCTACAACCTCGATGTTCCGCAGCAGCCGAGCGAGGAGGGCGAGTGGACCGTCTACGACAAGGATTGGGCGGCTCACGAAGAGGAAATCTTGCGCGCGTTGAAGTAACAACCTGAGTTGAAGTAACAACCTGACAAGAGGAGGGTACCCGATCGAACACAACTAAAGAGGAGAGGACAGAGTTTCCTAACCACACCTGGCGGCACCCCCAGCACAGCGTCGGCACACACCGTGTGCGCCGGCGAGGTGCTGGGGGTGGGGTGTTTTCGGACCTGCTGCACCAGACGATGGTGGGACCGCTGGCCCGCGGCGGCGCGGGCGCCGGTGGCGCGCCGACTCCGTGGAAGGCCGTCGGGCACGCCGGGCGAGTGCTCGGTCTGGGCGCCGGGTCGTGTTCATTGCTCAGCCACGTGTTTCAGATCGGCAAGGTCGTGTGAAAGGACGTCGCGGACCCTGCCGGCAATCGCCCAGCCGAGCGGTGCCAGAAGCCCAGGCGGCAAGCCCGGTCCTTCGAGATCGAATTCCACGGTGACCTTCGTGCCGTCCCCGGCAGGCTCGAAGGTGAACACGGCGTCGACGCGCGCCCCGAGGTGCTGCCCTCCTTTGTGATGGACGAAGCTTCTTGCCCATCGGGATATCAAGGGCGAGCCCTTGGCTGGTCGTGCGATTCGACTGAGCTGCCGGGATGCGTCTTCACCACGGATGGCCAGAGAAGCCGGCGAATTTCCCGCACGGGTTTGTGAAATTATTCGCGCCCGCGGCGAAGCACGCACCATTCCCACTGGCGAGCAGCTCTAACCAGCCAATGGGCTCCGCCCCTTGATATCCCCCGCGGAGCCCCTTTCAAGAGCGTCACTGTGAACAGAGGGGCTGTCACCCGACACGAACCCCGGCCGAAGCAGCCGAGCCCAGCCAGCCCGGCCGGCCAACAGTGAGAACAGGCGGCCGCCGCCGCAAGAAGCCAGGACGATACCCGCTGCGAAGAACGCGTACTCGCGCTTGACAGCGTTCATGTTTGCGACGACCGACCGGCCCAGATCAAAGTTGCTCATGAGGAACCAGCCCATGATCAGGACCGTCGCCATCCCCGCCACGCGCACACCGACGTTGACGAGCAATGCTGCCCCAGTGAGCACCAGGAGCCACGCGGGCATACCGAACGTCTGGATATGGCCGTAGCCGTGGAACGCACCACCGACCAGGAGCGGGAGCGCCACCGACAGCCGGACCAGCAGGCCGAGCGCGTCCCAATTCAACGCGCGGCGGGTCGCCTCCGGGCCGATCCACCACCCATCCACGCTGTACCCGCCGGCGCCGGTCACGAAGAGGGCGAAGAACAGCCCGGACAGTCCGATATCGCGAATTTGCACCAGCAGCGCCGGCGAACGATACGTGGCCAGTGCGGGGTCCAGGCCCGCGACCGTGACGACGGGAAGCGCCACGACGAAGCTCCAGAACATAAAGCCCCACACGAGCGCCAAGGGCCGGAGCAGGACACCGGCAATCAGGAGGGCCCCCGTGACGAACTCGAAGGCGGACAGCGTCGTCAGGAAGCGCCACGGCGTCAGGACGCCACCCAGCGGCCCGCCGAAGAGGTACTGGTCGAAGAACGAGTTGACGTATCCGAGAGGGCCCCAGTAGGCCTCGAGGATGGCGCTCTGCCGGGCCGGATCGAGCAACTGGGAAAGCTTGCTCATACCGCCCGCGAGCAGGACGAGTCCCAGCCCTGCGCGCAGCAGCAGCGCGATCGTTTCGGGCCGCTCGAGAACAACCCACACCGGTACTGTTACTTTGCGCCCGGCAGTCGTCTTTCCTCGCATCGTGGCACCTTCCCAACCGCCCCGGCGCTGAGACGAGCCGCCTGGCGAAGTGGCCGGCTCCGGTTCGAGGGTCGAGCGAGAGACGGGGCGCTGCTGATTCATCGATCCCTCCTTCAGGCGACGGCCAAGCCAGCGAACCTCAGAACGGGCTGGATGCGCATTGGGGGCGGCACGTTTCGTGCCAGTTGGTTTTACAAGCATCGTCGCGTCTGCACCGCGCTAGAACCTGGAGGGCGCACGATTTCCGGCCATGCCAGTGTGGCTGTTTTTCGGCCGCCTGCGCCACTGCACCATCGTTTCGAATCCTCTCAGAAGCACTTTCCAGCTGCGATTTCACCCAATGTCGGCCCCTACTTGGAACGAACTTTGTAAGCCGAGTTGGCCTGAGTGAGCCCCTAAGAGCCAACAAGGTCAGCCCCTGTTTCTGTGGCCACGATCACGTCGATTGTCGTAGTCCCACCTGTGTGAGGAGCGGACAATGCGCCCGCCAGCGCTCGCCGTCAACCTTGACAAGATCTTTCCGAAGCTCTCGATTCGGGCGAAGCTGCTGACCGGTTTCGTGGGCCTGGCCTTGGTGCCCACGCTCGTCGTCGGGGGATGGGCGGCGTCGCGCGTGGCTTCGGACCTGCGGGCGCGCGCCCTGACCAATCTCGCCAGTGTGGCCGAGGATCGAGCCCGTGCGATCGAGACGCTGGAGGCCTCGGTCGAGGACGATCTCCGGTATCTGGCCACGCATTCGGCCTTGCGCGTGCTCCTGGACTCACGCGCGCGACCGACAGAAGCCGTCCGCGAGGCGGTCGAGTCCGCTATTCTCGCCTTTTCGCAGGGCCGCCGCGTTTACTACCAGTTGCGCTATATCAATGACGCTGGACGCGAAGTGGTCCGCATCGACTTTCGCGGCGGGAGGGCCGTCCGCATCCCGGAGCTCGCGCTCCAGGACAAGAGCGACCGCTATTACGTGCGCGAAGGGCTGGCGCTGGCGCCTGGCGAGATCTATGTCTCGCCGATGGATCTCAACGTCGAGTATGGCGAGGTCGAAGTGCCTCATCGGCCCGTCGTTCGGTACGCGCTTGCGCTGGGCGACGGGCCGCACGCGGACGGTTTGCTCTTGGTGAATCTGTTCGCCGAGCATCTGTTCGACCTGCTCAAGCCACTCCAAGGCGACGGCCGCGTCATGCTGCTCGACGGTCCAGGGACGTATCTCGCGTCGAGCGACGGCCCCACGGAATCGTTCCTCGCGTTGAGCGGCCGCAATCTGGCGGCCGACGAGCCGCCCGCCGTGGTCCACCAGGTGTTGACGGGAAGGGGCAGCTTGCGGTCCCCGAGCGGTCTGGCGTACGGCTTCTCGCCCGTCGGCGGCCGGGCCAACGCGTGGCGACACCGCAGGGTGCTGGCAGTGGTCGTCCCTGAAACGGAGCTGATCGGACCGGCCCGACGGGCGGGTGGAGCCATCGCGCTCGGTGCGCTGGCAGGTGGCATTCTTGCCGCCATGCTGGGGATCGTGGCGGCCTGGCGGCTCTCCCGGCCGCTCGGAGACCTCGCGCGCGCGGCCGAACGGGTGACGCGCGGGGATTTCTCCGCACGAGTGTTCTGCGACACGAACGACGAGATCGAAGACCTGGCGGCGCGCTTCAACGAGATGACGGAGCGGCTCGGCCAGGCACAGGCAGCGCTCGCCCGCTGGAACGAAGATCTGCGGCACGCGGTGGAGGAGCGCACGCGCGAACTGGCGCAGGAGAGAGAAAAACTCGCGGGGGTCGTGGCGGGCATGGAGGGCGGCTTGTGCCTCCTCGACCGCGACCGGCGCATCCAGTGGGCGAATCGGGCGCTCATCAGCGAGTACGGCGACGCCGTCGTGGGCCGGCCCTGTACCGAAGTGTTTGGCTGCGTTCAACCGTGCGCCGGGTGCCCGGGAAGCGAGGTGTTCCGCGGCCAGGCTGTCGTCCGGCGGCTGATCACGCGGCCGGGCACGAACGGCGAACGGCGCCACGTGCAGGTGGTCGCCGCGCCGGTGCACGACGAGGCTGGCGAGGTGACGCACGTGATTGAATTGTCTGTGGATGTGACCGACTCGGTCCGGCGCGAGGAGGCGGTCGTTCGCGCCGAGCGGCTCTCGGCGCTCGGGCGCCTGTCCGCGACGGTGACGCACGAGGTCGCCAACCCCCTCGCCGCCGTCAAGACCTCTCTGCAGGCCCTCCTGGAGGGGCCGATAGACGCGACGCGCGTACGCCGATTCGCCGAACGGGCCGTAGCCGAGGTCGATCGGCTCGCGGCCTTTCTCCGGTCGTTCTCCACGTTCGCCCGCCCGCGTCCGGCCGAACGAGTTCGCGTCGATCTGGCGGAGGCGGCCCGCGATGCGGCCGCTCTCGTCGAAGGCACCATTCGCGCGCGACACCTGCACGTGGACGTTGACTTGGAACACTCCATCGTACTGGCTGATGGTGGTCAGCTTCGCCAGGTGCTTCTCAATCTGCTGCTGAATGCGGTTGAAGCCTCACCCGATGGCGGCCGGCTCGCGTTGGCGGTACGACCGGCCACGCTGGGCGGCGCGCCGGCGGCGGCCCTCGAGGTGACGGACGAGGGTCCCGGCATCGACGAGGAGACACGGCGGCGCATCTTCGACCCGTTCTTCTCAACCAAGCCCAACGGCGCCGGCCTCGGCCTGTCGGTCGTTCATCAGATCGTGACCGATCAGGGTGGGCACATCGAGCTCGACACCGCGGTGGGCAAAGGGGCGCGCTTCCGCGTCGTCTTGCCAGCCGCGCCGGCACCGGTCTCTCACACGCTGGCGCACACATGACCCACGGGACGCTGCTCATCGTCGACGACGAACCGGGCATACGCGAATCTCTGGTCGACCACTTCGCAGGCTGCGGGTTCCGCGTCCTCGCAGCACCGACCGGCAGCCAGGCTCTGACGCTGTCGGCAGCCAACCTCGTCGACGTGATCCTGCTCGACCAGCGGCTGCCGGACATGTCGGGTCTCGATGTGCTCAAGACCCTTCGGTCCCGCGATGACGACCCTGAAGTGGTCATGGTGACCGCCTT
>JACQTK010000293.1 GCA_016210845.1 Acidobacteriota bacterium
ATGCGGCCCAGAACGAGGATTTCGTTCCCGTTGTTCCCTCGCATAGCGGTCCTAGGCGCGCGGAGCGCGCCAAGCCCGCCCTGCCACCCAGTCAAGGGCGAGCCTCCGCAAAGCATGGGATGTCAAGGGCGAGCCCTTGACTGGCCGGGTCGAATCCGCTGATGGGCCGTCCGCGCCCCAGCTCACGCGTGCAGGCCGACCGGCGCCGTCTCGTCATCGAACACGTCCAGCCCGTCATCGATGGCGGGCGCTTTCCGATCAAGCGCACCGTGGGGGAAACGGTGGTGGTCACCTCCGACGTCTTCGCGGACGGCCACGACCAGCTCGCGGGTGTGCTGAAGTATCGGCACGTGCCCGCGCGCGGCAGGCGCGTCGGCTGGACCGAGGTGCCGCTGGTCTTCCTGGACAACGACGCGTGGACGGCGTCGTTCGAGGTCACCGAGCCCGGCGAGTACGAGTACACCATCGAGGCGTGGATCGACCGCTTCGGCAGCTGGCTGAAGGAGCTCGTCCTGAAGGCCGACGCCGGACAGGACGTGTCGAGCGAGCTGCTCGAAGGCGCGGCGCTGATCGATGCGGCGGCGCGCCCCACCGATCCCGCGACACTCCTGGAGTTCGCCGACATCCTGCGACGCGATCGCCCGCAGGCCGCCCGCGTGGCGGCGGCGCGCGATCCGGCGCTGCGTGCGCTGATGGACGGGCGGCCCGACCGCAGCGCGTCCACCACCTGCGAGGCGCCCTTGCGCGTCGTCGTCGACCCGGTCCGTGCGCGGTATGGGGCGTGGTACGAAATGTTTCCACGCTCCTGCACGACCGATCCCGCGCGCGGCGCCACGCTTCGCGACGCCGAGGCATATCTGCCCCGCATCGCGGACATGGGCTTCGACGTCCTCTACCTGCCTCCCGTCCACCCGATCGGCCGCACCCACCGCAAAGGGCGCAACAACACGCCCGCCGCCGCGCCCGGCGACCCGGGGAGCCCCTGGGCCATCGGGGCCGAGCACGGCGGCCACACGGCGATCGATCCGGGGCTGGGCACGGTCGAGGATTTCGACCGGTTCGTCTCCGTGGCGAACCGCCTCGGCCTGGAGGTGGCGCTCGACATCGCCATCCAGGCGTCGCCCGATCATCCCTGGGTCCGCGAGCATCCCGAGTGGTTCCGGCATCGCCCCGACGGCTCGATCAAGTACGCGGAGAATCCGCCGAAGAAATACCAGGACATCTACCCGCTCGACTTCGAGACCTCGGAGACCTCGGCGCTGTGGACGGCCTGGCGCGACGTCTTCCTCTTCTGGATCGCGCACGGCGTGAAGATCTTTCGCGTCGACAACCCGCACACCAAGCCGTTCCGCTTCTGGGAATGGCTGATCGCGGACGTCCGGCGCGCGCACCCGGACACGGTCTTCCTGTCCGAGGCCTTCACGCGGCCGAAGGTGATGAAGCATCTCGCCAAGGCGGGCTTCTCGCAGTCGTACACGTACTTCACCTGGCGCAACACGGCCCAGGAGCTGCGCGAGTACCTCGTCGAGCTCACCGCCACCGAGGTGCGCGAGTACCTGCGGCCCAACTTCTTCGCCAACACGCCCGACATCCTGCACGAGTACCTCCAGACCGGCGGGCGACCCGCGTTCGAGGTGCGCCTCATCCTGGCCGCCACCTTGTCGGCCAGCTACGGCATCTACAGCGGCTTCGAGCTGTGCGAGAACGTTCCGGTGCGCGCGGGCTCGGAGGAGTACCTCCACTCCGAGAAGTACGAGATCAGGCCGCGGGACTGGAGCCGGGCGGGACGCCTCGACGAGCTGATCGCGCGCGTCAACACGATCCGCCGCGAGCAGCGGGCCCTGCAGGCGAACCACACGCTGGCCTTTCACGCCGCCGACAATCCCGCGTTCCTCTGGTTCAGCAAGGCGGACGGGGCCTCGCGCGTGTTCGTGGTCGTGACGACCGACCCGCACCGGCTGCAGGACGGCCGCGTGCAGATGCCCGTCGGGCAGCTCGGCATCGCTCCGGGCCAGCCGTACATGATGGAAGACCTGCTCGACGGCGCCCGGTACACGTGGCAGGGCGAGTGGAACTACGTGAAGCTCGATCCGGCCGAGCGCGTGGCGCACATCCTGGTCGTGCGTGATTTCTGATCGATGTCTGATGCGCTCTGGTACAGGGACGCCATCATCTACGAGGCGCACGTCCGTGCGTTCCTCGACAGCACGGGCGACGGGATCGGCGACTTCCCGGGCCTGACCCAGAAGCTCCCGTACCTGCAGGACCTCGGCATCACGTGCCTGTGGCTCCTGCCCTTCTACCCCTCCCCGCTGCGAGACGACGGGTACGACATCGCGGATTACACGTCGATCAACCCGATCTACGGGACCCTGGACGACTTTCGGCGCTTCGTGGACGAGGCGCACGCGCGACACATCCGCATCCTCACCGAGCTGGTCGTCAACCACACCTCCGACCAGCATCCCTGGTTCCAGCGCGCCCGCCATGCGCCCAGGGGATCGCCGGAGCGCGACTACTACGTGTGGAGCGACAGCGACCGGAAGTATGCGGGCACGCGCGTCATCTTCACCGACACCGAGAACTCGAACTGGACCTACGACGCCGCGGCGGGCCAGTACTACTGGCACCGCTTCTTCGCCCACCAGCCCGACCTCAACCTCGACAACCCCGAGGTGCAGCGGGCCATCGTCGACGTCATGCGCTTCTGGCTCGACCTCGGGGTCGACGCGCTGCGCCTGGACGCCATTCCGTACCTGATCGAGCGCGAGGGGACGATCAACGAGAACCTGCCGGAGACGCACGCCATCCTGAGGCACGTCCGCCGGGTCCTCGACGCGCAGTACAGCGGCCGGGCGCTGCTGGCCGAGGCCAACCAGTGGCCGTCCGACGCGCAGGCGTACTTGGGCG
>JACQTK010000296.1 GCA_016210845.1 Acidobacteriota bacterium
CGACGCCATTCCGAGCGGCCGGCTGGTGAACAGCCTGGCAACGCTCATCCCTGGCGTCACGACCAATCTGCAGGATGTCGGCGGCACGGACGTCGGATTCATCGCCCCGGCGCTCTCGATTCACGGCAGCCGGGCCGGCGATTTCCGTCTCACGGTTGAAGGCCTGTCCCCTGCCAGCGGCGAGGGCACGGGGCAGTTCAGCGCGTTTCTCCCGAACACGTCGTCGGTCCAGGAAATGGTGGTCGATTCGTCCGCGGCGGGCGCCGAGCACGGCCAGAGCGGGCTGAAGGTGGATCTCATCCCGCGTGAGGGGGGCAACGTCTTTGCCGTCACCTTCTTCGGCGCGGGTGCGTGGTCGGGCCTCCAGTCCAACAACGCCACCCCTGAGCTCCGGGAACGGGGACTGCGTGCGCCGAATACCCTGATCAAGTCCTACGACATCAATCCCGCGTTCGGCGGGCCGCTCGTCAGGGACAAGCTCTGGTTCTTCACGGCGGGGCGGTGGAACGAGACACAGAGCAACGTCGGGGCCGCGGTGTTCAACCTGAACGCGGGCAATCCGGACGCGTGGGTCTTCGTGCCCGATCCCGCTGGGGGCAAGGCCACCAACGGCAATCGCTTTCGCAGCGTCAACGGCCGTGTGACCTGGAACGTCGACGCGAAGGACAAGATCAGCGTGTTCTACGACGACCAGACGCGGTGCAGCTGCCCCTGGCTGCAGCCGTTCAACGCGGCGGCCACCATTCCATCGGCCGAATCGGCCACGCCGAACTACGGGTTCCCGATGAACCGGTTTGCGACGGCGTCGTGGACGTCGCCGCGGACGAACCGCCTGCTGCTCGAGGCAGGGCTGGCCTACCATACCGAGCGGTGGCACAGCGTGCGCGACTACGAGATCGACATGACGAGGATTGGCGTATTCGAGCAGTCGCTCGGGCTGTCCTATCGCGGCACTGCGGGGCCATTGCACCCGGCGTGCTTCTGCCTTCAGAACTACCTCCAGTCGATGTGGAACCTGCGCGGATCGGCCTCCTACGTCACAGGCTCGCACGCCCTGAAGATCGGCGTGACCGATGGATGGGCCAACAACGACCGGTTCCTCGGCTCGTCGAACCACTGGGGCCTGTCGTACCGGTTCAACAACGGCGTGCCGAACCTGATCACGCAGACCGCGATTCCCTACCACACTCTGTCGAAGGTCAGGTCCGACCTCGGGCTCTTTGCCCAGGACAAGTGGACCATCAGACGGCTCACGCTGAACCTCGGGGTCCGGTTCGACGACTTCAATCACTACTTTCCGCCGCAGCGCCTCGGCCCGGGGCCGAACGTGCCGCATCGAGACCTGTCGTTTCCGGAAACCCCGGGCACCAACTGGAAGGACGTCACGCCGCGGATGAACGCGGCCTACGATCTGTTCGGAAACGGGAAGACGGCCGTGAAGGCCAGCCTGAACAAGTACCTGGCGGGCGTCTCCGTCACGGTCAACGGTGGCGCCAATCCGGTCAGCCGTCTGGCCAATAGCGTGACCCGCTCGTGGAACGATCTGCTGCATCCGGCCGGCGACCCCAGGCGGGGAAACTTCGTCCCCGACTGCGACCTGCTGAGCACCACCGCCAACGGCGAATGCGGCGCGATGTCGAACCGGAACTTCGGGAACGCCACGCCGAGCGCCACGCTCGATCCGGCGATCTTCAACGGCTGGGGGAGCCGCGGCTACAACTGGGAGTTCTCCACGAGCGTCCAGCACGAGGTGGTGCCTCGCGTGTCGATCGAGGTGGGACACTTCAGGCGCTCGTACGGCAACCTCACGGTGACCGACAACCTCCTCGTCGCCCCGTCGGACTACAGTCCCTACAGCGTGACCGCCCCCAGCGACCCGCGCCTGCCGGGCGGCGGCGGCTACGTCCTGTCGGGCCTGTACGACCTGAACCCGAACAAGGTGGGCCAGGTGGACAACTACACCACCTTCGCCAAGCATTACGGAAAGCTGATCGACGGCTGGAGCGGGTGGGACTTCACGGTGAACGCCCGTCCCGGTCCTGGCGTCCTGCTGCACGGCGGGGCGAGCACGGGGCGCTCGATCACCGATCGATGCGACCTCGTCACCAAGCTCGATAATCCCAGCCAGCTGTACTGCCGTGTGGAGGGGGCGTTTCTGACGCAGCTCAAGTTCCTGGGCACGTATACGCTGCCGAGGGTCGACGTGCAGGTGAGCGCGACGGTGCAAAGCATTCCGGGGCTGGCGCTGGCGGCGAACTACGTGGTCCCGAACGCGCTCGTGGCGCCCTCGCTGGGCCGCAATCTGTCCGGCGGGGCCGCCAACGTCACCGTCAACCTGATCGAGCCGCAGTCCACGTTCGGAGACCGGGTGAACCAGCTTGACGTCCGGCTGGGAAAGGTGCTCCGATTCGGCCGCGCCCGAGCCGTCGCGAGCGTGGACGTGTTCAACGTGCTCAACGCGAATCCGGTGCTGGCCGAGAACTTCGCGTACACGTTGTGGCGCCGTCCACAGTCGATTCTCAATCCACGCTTCGCCCGGCTGAGCCTGCAGTTCGATTTTTAGGGCCGACCTAAAGGTCGGCCCCTACACTGAGAGGCTACACTGTGAGGCACCGCTCATGAAGAGAGCTGTCGTACTCGCCGTCTGGTGCGCCGTCCTGCTGGCGGCGCCGTCGTACGTGTCCGTGGACGCGCAACAGACCGCCACGGCGGCCCGTGCGGCGATCGATCCGGACGACATCGGAGGCGTCGTGCGAAGCGCCAACGGCCCTGAAGCCGGTGTGTGGGTGATCGCCGAGACGACGGACCTGCCGACCAAGGTTCGAAAGATTGTCGTGACCGACGATCAGGGCCGATACGTCCTCCCGGACCTGCCGAGGGGCGCGACCTTTCGCATCTGGGTCCGCGGCTACGGGCTGGTCGATTCGCGCCCCGTGGAGTCGACGCCCGGCCGAAATCTGGATCTGACGGCCGCGTCCGCGCCGAACGCCCGGGCTGCGGCGGAGTACTACCCGGCCGGCTACTGGTTCTCGCTGATGCAGATCCCACCCAAGACGGCATTTCCCATCGGTGAGGTGCAGTCGCAGGAGCAGTACATCTCGCAGGTCAAGGGCTGCCTGGTGTGCCACCAGCTGGGCACCAAGGCCACGCGGGAGATCCCGGCGGCGCTCGGCATGTTCGCGTCGAGCGTCGAGGCCTGGGAGCGCCGCGTCCGATCCGGGCAGGTCGGCGCCGGCATGTTCAACGCCGTGAGCCGAATCGGCGGCCGCGAGCACGGCTTCCGCCTGTTCGCCGACTGGACGGATCGGATTGCGGCCGGCGAGCTTCCGCCCGTTCCCCCGCGTCCCCAGGGCATCGAACGCAACGTCGTCATCACGTCATGGGAAGCCGGTGGCCAGTGGGCGTTCGTGCACGACGTGGTCAGCACCGACAAGCGCACGCCGACGTTGAACGGCTACGGGAAGGTGTTCGGCGTGGAATACCACAACGACGGGCTCGTCGTGCTCGACCCGCTGGAGCACCGGGCGCAGACGCTGCCGATCCCGACGATGGAATCGAAGGAGTTCATGCGCGCCACGTCGTCGCGGACGGTCGACCAGCCGTCGCCGTACTGGGGCGACGAGGTCATCTTCAACGATTACGCGAACCCGAACGCGTTGATGATGGACCACAAGGGGCGCGTCTGGATGTCGGCGGCGGTCCGGAGGGCCGACAACCTCGACTTCTGCAAGGCGGGATCGCAGAACAGGTTCGCGAGGCAGTTCCCGCTCGACCAGAGCACGCGCCATGTCTCGATGTACGACCCGGGCACCGGCCGCTTCACGAGCATTCCCACGTGCTTCCGCACGCACCACCTGCAGTTCGCCGAAGACGCCGATCACACGCTGTACCTCAATCCCGCGATCGGCAGCGTGCTCGGGTGGATCAATACGCGCCTGTTCGACGAGACGGGCGACGCGCAAGCCTCACAGGGCTGGTGCGGCATCTTCCGTGACAGCAACGGCGATGGACGCATCGACCCGAACGTCGACACGCGGGTGCAGGCGGCTCCGTACAGCATCATCTGGAATCCCGTCGATGGCAGCGTGTGGTCGGCGTCGCCGGGCGTCCCGGGGCGGCTGCTGCGCATGGAGCGTGGTCCCAATCCTCCGGAAACGTGCATCTTCGAGGTGTACGAGCCGCCCTTCGACAATCCAGCGTTGCCGGGCGTCAACGGCTACACGCCTCGCGGCATCGACGTCGACCGGAACGGCGTGATCTGGACCGCGCTGGCCAGCAGCAGCCACCTGGCCAGCTTCGACCGGCGCAAGTGCAAGGTGCTGCGCGGACCCACCGCGACGGGGCAGCACTGTCCCGAAGGCTGGACGCTGTATCCGATGCCGGGGCCGAACTTCAAGGGCGTGACGGACCAGAACACGACGGAGTGGGCGTATTACAACTGGGTGGATCAGCACAACGCCCTCGGTCTCGGGCCGAACACTCCGCTGGCGAACGGCACCGGTTTCGATTCGCTGATGGCCCTCAATCCCGTGACGCGCCAGTGGACGATCCTGCGCGTGCCCTATCCACTGGGCTTCTACCAGCGCGGCATGGACGGCCGCATCGACGATCCTCAGGCCGGCTGGAAGGGACGCGGGTTGTGGGCGAGCAACGGAACGCGGGCGATCTGGCATTCCGAGGGCGGGAAGGGCGTGCAGAGCACCATCACGCATTTCCAGATTCGCCCCGATCCGCTGGCGAAATGAGAATGCGGATCCGTAGGCCGGGCCTTTACGGCCCGGCGCGAGGAGCAACGAGAACATTGAGGAGGAAGACGTGCGTACACGCGTGATCGTCATTGCATCCGTGACAGCGCTCATCGCCTGGACCGCCGCGTCGGTCGTCCTCGGCGGCGCTCAGCAGTCGACCTCGGCGGCGGCCGCAGTGGCGATCGATCCCGACGACATCGGCGGGGTCGTGGCAGGCGCCAACGGGCCGGAAGCCGGTGTGTGGGTCATCGCGGAGACCAGCGATCTGCCCACGAAGTTCCGGAAGATCGTGGTCACCGATGATCAGGGCCGGTACGTCATCCCCGACCTTCCGGACGCGACCTACCGCGTGTGGGTGCGCGGCTACGGGCTCGTCGATTCACCCGCCGTGCAGGCGCGGCCCGGGCGTCAGCTTGCGCTGACAGCTGTGCCCGCGCCGAATGCCCGGGCGGCCGCCGAGTACTATCCGGCCAGCTCCTGGTTGTCCCTCGTCAACGTGCCGCCGCCCAGCGCGTTTCCGCTGCCGGCGCCGCCCGCGTCGGCGCAGGCGGCTCGTGCGGGCGGACCCGCGCCGCGTGCCGCGAGAAACCAGCACGAGTGGGTCTCGCAGCTCAAGGCGCCGTGTCAGACGTGCCACCAGATGGGAACGAAGGCGACGCGGGAGCTTCCGAAGTCGCTCGGCGTCTTCGATTCCAGCTTCGCCGCCTGGGACCGCCGCCTGCGGTCGGGTCAGTTCGGGCGGACCCATCAGGGCCTGAACATGTTCGGCGGCTACGAGCGCGGCGTCGCCATGTATGCCGACTGGACGGATCGCATCGCGGCCGGGGAGGTCCCGCCGGCGCCCGCGCGTCCGCGCGGACGCGAGCGCGACGTCGTCATCACGCTGTGGGACGCGTCCGGTCCCATCGCGTTCGTGCACGACGTGATCGCCACCGATCGCCGGAATCCGACGATCAATGCCAACGGACCGATCTTCGGCGGCGAGTTCAGCTACAACGCGCTCATCGAGGTCGATCCGAACAGGCACACCGCGGCCATGATCGACATCCCCGCCGTCGTCGACAGACGGCGCATCCGGACCACGTCGCCGCAGATGGAGTTTCCGTCCCCCTATTGGGGCGAGGAAGTGATCTGGCAGGAATGGGCGCAGCCCAACAACCTGATCATCGACCAGGAGAACCGGATCTGGACGCTGGCGACGATGAGGCCGCCCGACGAGAACCCGAGCTACTGCTCTGACGGTGCGCGCAACCCGTTCGCCAGGGCCTGGCCTCAGAAGACGGGGGGCCGCCAGCTCGCGATCTACGACCCGAGGACCCGGGAGTTCACGCACGTCGATACGTGCTTCAACCTGCACCACATCGTGTTTGCGGAAGATCGCGACAACACGATCTTCGCCACCGGCAACGGGTCGACGATTGGCTGGATCAACACCCGGGTGTTCCTCGAGACCCGCGATGCCGAGAAGGCGCAGGGCTGGTGCCCCGCCTACTACGACGTCAACGGGGACGGCCGGATCGATCCGGCCGTGGACAAGAGGGTCGAGGCGGGCAGCTACGGCATCGGCTACAACCCGGTGGACGGCAGCATCTGGTTCGCGTCGCTCGGCACCCCGGGCAAGATCGTGAGGCTCCAGCGTGGAGCCAATCCACCGGACACGTGCATCTACGAGGCGTATGAGCCGCCGTTCAACAACCCGAAGGCGCCAGGAAAGGTCGGCTTCTTCCCTCGCGGCATCGACCTGGATCGCAACGGTGTCGTGTGGACCGCCCTGGCCGGCAGCGGCCACATCGCAAGCTTCGACCGCCGCAAGTGCGCCGTGCTGACCGGCGAAGCGGCAACCACGGGCCAGCATTGCCCGGAAGGCTGGACGCTCTACCCGGCGCCCGGCGCCCGCTTCAAGGGCACCAGCGTCACCGACGACGTCAACGCGGAGTTCTTCTATTACAACTGGGTCGACCAGTTCGACACCTTCGGCCTGGGGCGAAATGTTCCCCTCGCCAGCGGGACCGGCTCCGATTCGCTGATGGCGCTGATCCCTGAGACAGGCGAGATCCTGACGTTCCGCGTCCCGTATCCGATGGGCGGGTTTTTCTCCCGCAGCATGGATGGCCGGATCGACGATCCGAACGCGGGCTGGAAGGGACGGGGCCTGTGGGCGCCGAATGCGTCTCGGCCGACGTGGCATCAGGAAACGGGGAAGGGGTCTCCGAGCTTCGTGGCCCACTTCCAGCTCCGGCCGAATCCCCTGGCGAAGTAAGATACGAGGCATGTTCATGAGAGCTGCGGTCATCGGATGGAGCGCTGCCTTTCTGGTGGCGTCAGGCGGCATCGTCGAGGCGCAGGAGCACGCGCACGGCCCGGCCAGCGGCATCGCGCACGGCATTCCTCGCATCTGCGCCTCGCCCACCGTGACGTCGGTGACCGACGGCTCGTGGTCGAGCCCCTCGACGTGGTCGACGGGGAAGGCTCCCGCCAGCGGCGACCTGGTGCTCGTCAAGGCAGGCACTCGCGTCACCTTCGACGCGGTGAGCGACGCGGCTGTGGCGTGCATCGACGTCGAAGGGACCCTGTCCTTCCGTACGGATGTCAACACACGGCTGAGAGTCGGCACCATCACCGTGCTCCCCACCGGGCGCCTGGAGATCGGAACGGAGCAGGCGCCCGTGCAGGCGGGTGTCACCGCCGAAGTGGTCATTGCCGATCGGCCAATCGATACGACTCGCGATCCGGAGCAGTTGACGGGTGGTCTGGTCGGCCTCGGCGCGATCCGGATGCACGGCGCGGCGAAGACGCCGACCTTCGTCCGCCTGGCGGAAGAGCCGCTGGCCGGACGCACCACCCTCCGGTTCGAGGCCGCGGTCGACGGCTGGAGGGTCGGCGACACGCTCGTGCTGCCCGACACGCGGCAGCTTCGCAACAACGAGCGCGGCAGCAACTATCGTCCGCAGTGGGAGGAGCTGACCGTCGCGGCGGTCTCGGCCACGACGGTCACGTTGTCGGCGCCGCTGGCCTTCGATCACAGGGGCGCGCGGCGTCCCGACGGCGCGCTCGAGTTCCTCCTGCATGTGGGCAACGTCTCTCGCAATGTCGTCGTCCGATCGCAGAACCCGCAAGGAACCCGCGGCCACGTGATCTTCGTGGCCCACCCCGACGTCGACATCCGGTACGCGCTCTTCAAGGATCTCGGCCGCACCCGGATGGGCGTGCTCGACAACGCGGAGTTCGCCGCCGACGGGTCGGTGCGTCACGTGGGGACCAACCAGATCGGCCGCTACTCCATTCACTTCCATCACGCGTTCGGGCCCCGGACGCCCCAGGCCAACGGATACCAGTTCACGCTCATCGGCAACGCAGTCGACGACGCCTCGAAGTGGGGCGTCACGATTCACAACAGCCACTACGGGCTGATTCGGGACAACGTCGTCTACAACTCACGCGGAGCTGGCATCGTGACCGAGGACGGCACCGAGAGCTTCAACGTGTTCGAGCGGAACTTCGCGGTGCGCTCGGAGGGCTCGGGCGAGTTCGCCCCGCGCAGCGGGTACGGGGGCGCCACGGCGGACCCGGGCGGGGAGGGCGCGGGCTTCTGGCTGCGCGGGCCGAACAACATCCTGCGGAACAACGTGGCGGCCAACGTGGAGGTGTTCGGCTACGGCATTGCCGCTGGCGCGCTCGGCACGGTGCGGATTCCGGGGTTCAAAGGCGCCGACACGAGCAGAGAAGGCGAGTACGTGACGATCGACACCACCGACTCGCCGCTGCTGGAGTTCACGGGCAACGAGGCGTACGGGGCCATCCAGACGGGCGTCGCCATCGGGTGGAACGGCACGTTGAAGGATTCACGCGTGTGGCACACCTCGCGCAACGGGATTACGGCCTTTCCGGCGGACCGCCTGACGATCGACGGCGCCGTCGCGCGCGGCGACAGGTCGGTCCTGGGAAGCGCGTTCGAGAATCCGACGGGGATCTGGTTCTCGAACTACGGGTCGAAGAGCGTCACCATCAGCGGCGCGGACATCCAGGGCATGCGCGTCGGCGTGGCCAGCCCGTTCTTCTCGAGGATCGACACCGAGCCGGGCCGGGGCGATGGTGTGGCGACGATTCAGAACAGCTACTTCCGCAACTATGTCGGCGTGGCCGTGGCCACGGCTTACACGCCCGCCTCCACGCAGGTGCCCGTCAAGAAGGCGATCGTCCGCAACAGCCGGTTCGACGGCCTCTCTGGTATCGCTGGCGGCATGTACGCGCCCGGGGCGATTTCGATGAACTACGGGACCGCGGCAGGGGACACCGCAGGACGCGACCCTTTGACCGTCTACGACTTCAACGGCAAGCCGGGCGACACCTTCAGGGTGTTCTACTCCAACGACCTGCCGGCGTCGGCCGCCCCGGCCTGTCATACACCACGTCCGGAGATCGTCGGCTTCGTGTGTGTGGGTGACGACGCGGCGCGGGACACACGCCGCTGACTCGCGCATTGATGCGATCCGTGGGGTGATGTGGCGCGGGGGATCGCGCACGCTGAAGCGTGCGCTCTACAGGTGAGGTTTTCTGCCCCCTCTGTAGAGCGGCGGCTTCAGCCGCCGCGGCCCCCCGGGTGACATCAGTGCCGCGAGCGCCTCCCGGGCTTCGCGGTAGTTCGGGTCGAGCTTCACCGCGGCCGACAGATGTTCGATCGCCTCGGTGCGGCGCCCGGACGACGCCAGGAGGATGCCAAGGCTGTAGTGCCCCCGCGCGAAGTCCGGCGCGAGCCGCACCGCCCGTTGAAACTCCTCGAGGGCGCCTCGCGCATCGCCTGTCTGCGCGAGCGCGGTTCCGAGGCGGTGGCGGAGCGAGGCCTCCACCCTCGGATCGTCGGATGTCAGGTCGATTCCCGCACGCGCCGCCGCAACCGCGGCCGGCCAGTCGCCGCGACTGAGCGCCTGCCTGGCCTCGCCGTCGAACCGGGCCGCGCTGTGCAGCAGCCCCCTGATGACGTCCATCAGCGGATCGATCGTCGCGGGCCTGACGTCACCGCGTTCCCGAAGGTGGGTCTCGGCGCGGACCGGCTGCCCGAGCCCGTCGTACGCAGTCGCCAGCGGATACCGGATCGCCGAGGCGCGGCGGTCGATCGCGAGCGCCGATTCCAGGTGCTCGGCCGCTCCGGCGTGATCCTGGCGCGCGAGCGCAGCGCGTCCGAGCCCGAAGAGAGCCGCCTGACGGTGAGGCGGCGACGCCAACGCCGAGGTGAACGCGCGCTCGGCGGCGTCTGGCCGTCCCTGAACGAGGTGGACCTCGCCCAGTGACAGATGCGCGGGCGCGTAGGCTGGCTGAAGGCGCAGGGCGCGCTCGAAAGCCGCTGCGGCGCGGTCCGGGTCGTTGCGGCGTTGATGCACGTGTCCGAGGTAGTACGGCCAGCGAAACTCGGATGGGTTCGTCTCCTCCGCTGCGAGATAGCAGGGTTCCGCCGCCTCGTGGTACTCGGCGGCGAGGAGCAGATTGCCAAGCTCGCCGTAGGCGGCGCTCAGGACCTCGCCCGACGCGGCCGACTGGCGTGCCGCGTCGAGCGACGCGTGCGTGCGCCGTACCTGTTCGCGGACCGTGTCGGCCATCCGTGAGAGGTCGGGCAAGGCGCAGACTGCTGGCGCTGGAGTACTGCTCGAAGGCTGCCCGGCCTGTCGCTCACCGGGACGGCAACCCGCGATCACGACAGCCAGCAGGCACGCCGCACCAGCAACGGTCGGTGCAAGGGACCGGCTCATCGTCCGGTGCCTTCCTCGAGCCTGGTCCAGCGGTCGATCGCGATATCGGTCCACTCGTCCGAGCGCCCGCTGGCCCACAGTACCCGTACCCGAGCGATCCCGGTCGAATCGCCCAGACCGACGAGCACACGCGGATCGTTCGCAGACGCGTAGCTGCCGTCCGCCCGCGCTCGTCGCCGTATCACCTGCCCATCGTCCCTGATCACCTCGACCAGACTGCCCAGCAGGTTCCGACCCTCGGCGCCGATCAGCCGGAACCCCGCCCAGTGACGGCGGTTGCCGATCTCGTTGATCAACAGGCGAACGGGTCCATTGTTGTTGGCAACGGCGACGTCCACGTCCCCGTCGTTGTCCAGGTCGCCGAAGGCCGCGCCACGGCTGACGTCGAGGGCGCGCAGCACTGGAGCCAGCTCCGTGACGTCCTCGAAGCGGCCGTTGCGCAGGTTCCGGAACACCTGATTGGCCTGGCCGAACGGAAAAGGATCTCGAGCGCGTGCGAGCGCCTCGAGCGTCTTGACGGCGCCGTTCACGGTGAGCAGGTCCAGCCAGCCGTCGTTGTCGAGATCGACCCAGGCGGCGCCGAATCCCGTAGAGGCAAGGCTTCGCGGCCGGAGTCCCGACCGCGGTCCCACGTCCTCGAACCGGCCCGATCCGTCGTTGCGGTAGAGCGTGATCCCTTCGGACGTGAAGTTGGTGATGACGATGTCTTCATCGCCGTCGTTGTCGAAATCGCCCGCGTCGACCCCCATGCTGGCTTCGACTCTGCCGTCGGCGTTGAGCGCGGCACCGGCCAGCAGCGCGGTGTTCCTGAAGGTCCCGTCGCGCTGGTTCATCCACAGATCGTTCTCGCGCCGATCGTTGGCGACGTAGACGTCGATCCAGCCGTCTCCGTCGAAGTCGGCAGTGGAGACGCCGAGCGCCGCCCCGTGCGGTCCGCCCACGAGCGCCGTGTCGGTCACGTCGCGAAACGTGCCGTCCCGCTGGTTTCGATACAGCCGATCGCGCGCGGGGCGGTACGCGGACGGGTCGCAATAATCCGGTTCCCCCGCGACGCTCGTGCAGTTGACGTCTGTTTCGACAGTGTACTGCAGGTAGTTGCCAACGTACAGATCCAGCCATCCGTCCCGATCGATGTCGACGAACGCCGCGGAGACGCCCCACGACCGATCGCCCGTGCCCGTCTGCCGCGTCACGTCGGTGAACGTGCCGTCGCCGTTGTTGCGCAGCATGACGTTCGGCCCGAGGCGGGTGAGGTAGAGATCGACCCAGCCGTCGTTGTTGAAGTCTCCCGCCGCGACGCCCATGCCGTACGACCGCACGTCGATGCCGGTCGTGGCGGTGACATCGGTGAACCGAAGCACGCGGGTGCCATCGCCGAGCGCAGTCAGGTCGTTTCGGTAGAGCCGATCCGTAAGCGGTGCGCCGGTACGCGGCGGCGTCGCCGCACCGGCGGCGCCGAGTGTCTGGCCCTGGACGGCGTACAGGTCGAGGTCCCCGTCGTTGTCGTAGTCGAAGAGGGCAAGGCCCGGAGGAAAGATCTCGGCGTCGTAGAACCGGCCGGACATGCCGTTGAGGTGCACGAAGTCGATGCCCGCGTCGCGCGCGCGGTCGGTGAACCATGCACGTGCGGGGCTTCCGTCACGTGTCGCCTCCTGAGGTGGCGAGGTGGCTCGGGTACACCCTCCGAACTCGATCAGCTGAAGCAGGGCGACTGCGAAGAGCGAGACGCGCGATGCCATGGGAGAGCGGCCGCTCATTGTCGGAAATTCTACCGGCAATCCAGCAGAGCGAGGCAGTTTGCACGCGCAAACGTACGTGGATATCATCGCGTTCCTGCTGCAGACGAGCGGCGCACCCGCTGGAATGACCGAGCTCCAGCCGGCGTCCGACGTGCTGGCGGCGATTCGCGTGGTCGCGAAGCCTCGGCACTAGCGCAGTGAAGCTCCGCCTCAAACCGCCGAGAATCATTTGGCGGAATGGCTCCGCTTCACTGCGGGCAGTATTGGTCTGCCCCGCTCCGCGGGGCTAAGACATCTCCGAAGGCGGAGAACCCAATGGCGCGAGAACTTGCTTCATTCGCTACGATCTGCGCCTTCGGAGATGTCTAGAAGGGGGAGTCTCATGCGTGCGCGCGGAATGACGGGACCGGTCGCGTTCCTCGTACTGATGGCGATGACCGCGTCGCCCACGACGCAGGGCGGAAACGCGGGCACGGCAGGCCCCGCCACGGCGCTCCCGCCGAAACTCGCTGACTACAAAGAGGAATTAGCCGCGAGCGTCGACGCCATGTACGACCTCGCGCAACAGATGGTCGACTCCGTCTTCAGCTTCGCCGAGATCGGCTTTCAGGAGTTCGAAACACAGCGGTACCTGACGGGCATCCTCGAACGGGAGGGCTTCGTCATCGAGCGGGGCGTCGCGGGCATTCCCACCGCCTGGACGGCGAGGTGGGGCTCCGGAAGGCCGGTGATCGCCCTCGGCTCCGACATCGACGGCATTCCGCAGGCCTCGCAGAAGCCGGGTGTAGCCTATCGATCCCCGATCGTGGACGGGGCTCCCGGCCACGGCGAGGGCCATAATTCGGGCACGCCGCTCAACATCGTGGCCGCGATCGTGGTGAAGCGAATCATGGAGCGGGAGAAGCTCGCCGGGACGCTGATGGTGTGGCCGGGCGTCGCCGAAGAGCTCCTCGCCACCAAGGCCTATTACGTCCGGGCCGGCCTGTTCAAGGACGTCGACGTTGTCCTCTACAACCACGTCGGCACGAACCTGACGACCGGATGGGGCGAGAGCGCCGGCAATGGGCTCGTCTCGGTCGAGTACACCTTCGAGGGTGAGACCGCCCACAGCGCAACGGCCCCCTGGCGCGGACGCAGCGCCATGGACGCCGTGGAGCTGATGAACGTCGGCTGGAATTTCCGCCGCGAGCACCTGCGTATTCAGCAGCGCTCGCACTACGTGGTCACCGACGGGGGCGACCAGCCGAACGTCGTGCCGCGCAACGCGTCGGTCTGGTACTACTTCCGGGAGACGTCGTACCCGGGCATCAAGCAGATGTGGGAAATCGGGGACAAGATCGCGCAGGGCGCCGCGATGATGACCGACACGACGGTGAGGACGCGTGTGCTCGGATCCGCGTGGCCAAGCCACATGAACAAGGTTCTCGCGGAGACGGCGTACGCGAACATCAAGGCCGTGGGCCTGCCGGCGTGGAGCGCCGCCGACATCACGCTCGCCAAAGCAGTGCAGCGCGAGTTGAAGGTGCCCGAGAGGGGCCTGGCGACGGAGATCCCCGAGCTCGGCGGCCGCGAGATGATCCCAGACGATGAGAAGCGGGGCGGCGGCTCCGACGACATCGGCGACATCTCGTGGAACGTTCCCACGGTCAGCCTGAGCTTTCCCGCCAACTTCCAGGCAGGGCCGGGACACAACTGGGCCAACGCCATTGCCATGGCGACGCCCATCGCCCACAAGGGCGTCGTAGCCGGCGCCAAGGTTCAGGCGATGACGATTCTCGACGTCCTCATGCGCCCCGAGGTCGTCTCGCAGGCGTGGGACTACTTCCGCAACGTCCAGACGAAGGACGTCACCTATACGCCGCTGATCCGTCCGGATGACACCCCGGCGATCTGGCTCAATGAAGCTACCATGGCGAGATATCGCCCCGAGTTGCGGAAGTACTACTACGACCCCACCAGGTACAAGACCTACCTAGATCAGCTGGGAATCGAGTACCCGACGATCCGTTGACCTCATCGCGCCGAGAAACGCGAGGGATAGGACACGCGAAGGGGCACGTAGGTGCTCGAGGAGCGCCACCGGCCGTGAAGTCGATCCACGAACTCCTGTGACAGGTAAGTCGAATCGTTGACCACCGTCGTGACGAATGAGCCACGTCCGGTCGCCGTCGGGCAGCGTGAAGGTGTCGAAGAACTCCGTGATCGTGGCGCGATCGCTGTAGGGCACGACGTTCGGGCGACCGTCAATCCCTAACTGACAATCAGCAATGATATTGCCGAATATCACAAAATCTGGCATTATCGCTGCTGAATGTATGCACGGGTCCTGGGTGTCGAGGAGCTGGTCAGACAGCGCTCGCTGTTCCTGCTGGGTCCACGCCAGACCGGCAAAAGCACGCTCCTTCGGCAGACCTTCCCAGAGGCCCGGTACGTCGACCTGCTGGAAGCCAACACTTTTCGCGAGCTCAGCGCATATCCTGAGAGCCTCCGGCAATCGCTTGCGCCGCACGACAGACTGATCATCATTGACGAAGTCCAGAAGCTGCCCGTGCTCCTGGATGAAGCCCAGGCGCTCATCGACCGCAACAAGGCGCTGCGGTTCGTCTTCACCGGGAGCAGCGCGCGGAAGCTGAAGCGCGGCCGCGCCAACCTGTTGGCGGGACGCGCATGGTTCTCCCGGCTGCATCCGCTGGTCTCTGTTGAAGTGTCGCACCGGGCGCTCGATCGGAGGCTGACGTTCGGAAGCCTGCCCGCGGTGTTCGATTCGGCCGATCCCAGAGAAGACCTGAAGGCCTATGTCGGTGGATACCTGCAGGAAGAGATCCGAGCGGAGGGGCTCGTCCGTTCAATCGAGAGCTTCTCCCGTTTTCTCGAGGTGGCCGCGCTGACGAACACGCACCTGTTGAACTACACCTCCGTTTCGAACGATGCGGGCATTCCGGCCCGCACGGTGCGTGAGCACTACCAGATGCTCGAAGACACGCTGATCGGGTTCCAGCTTCCTCCCTACCGGCGTGCTTTGAAGCGGAAGCCCGTGGCCACGGCGAAGTTCTACCTGTTCGACGTGGGCGTCGCGAACGTGTTGATGAAACGGGGCGAGATCCAGCCTGGTTCGGAGCTCTACGGGTCTGCGCTCGAACATCAGGTGTTCCTCGAGCTGCGCGCGTACCTGGACTATCGCCGGCTCGACCGGGAGCTGACGTTCTGGCGCACGCATGCAGGACAGGAGATCGATTTCCTCGTTGGCGACGAGATCGGCATCGAGGTCAAAGCGTCGAGGCGGATCGCCCCCGCAGATCTGAAGGGACTGTCGGCGTTCTGCGAAGAAAGGCCGCTCCGCACGAAGATGGTGGTCTCCACGGAGCCGCGTGAGCGCACGACGGACGAGGGCATCCTCGTGCTGCCGGCAACCACCTTCTTCGAGCGCCTCTGGGCTGGCGACCTTGTGACCTGACGCGCGCCGAGGGTCGGCCCCTCGAGGCGTCCTGCAAGCGTCAGATCAGCGCGAACGCCATCCACAACGCGGCGGCGCCGCCCGCTGCGTGCATCGCCAGCTCCGTGCGCTCCCTGAGAAACAGCAGGCCCACGACCGTCAGCGCCGCCCGCGGCGAGGAGAAAGCGTCAGTAGATAGATATCCTGCCGCTGCGGCTCCACGCTGGCGGGCCCGGCGCGCCGCCGCGCGGCGTCGACGATCCGGACGGCGATGTCGGCGTCGCTCGCCCGGCCGAGCTCGAAGTACTGGCCGCCCGTGGCCGTCGCGATGCGCGTGAGCGATGCCCGGTCGAGGCGCGAGCGCACGGGCGGCCGGTTCTGCGACCGCAGCGGATCCGGGATGATGCCGCCGGCCGCCGTTCCCACGCCGACGACGAACACCGGGAACCCGCGCGTGCGGACGGCCGCCAGCGACTCGTCGACCACGCCGCTCCAGGACTGGCCGTCCGAGAGCAGGACGAACAGCCCGGCGTTCTCCGACGGCCCGCGCAGCTCCTCGTCCTTGTCGATCACGCGCAGCCCCCAGTCGATCCCGAGCGCGATGTTCGTGTCCCAGGTGGTGTCGTCCTCCAGCGGAAAGGGGGAGCCGGCCGCCATGTGATCGAGGAAGAAGAAGTAGGTGTTGGGGTCGCTCGTCAGCCGCACCTGCGGCGCCGCGATGCGGGCGAACAGCGTGAGCGCGATCCGGTCGCGCTGCCAGCCCAGCGAGTCGCCGAAGGTGTGGAGAAACTGCACCGCGCGCTGCCACCGGTTGCCGTCGACGTCGGCCACCGACATCGACGCCGAGCCGTCGAGCAGCACCACGACGTCCGCGCCGCCCGTGCGGACGAGCGCGGTCACGATCCGCGGGCGCGCGATCGCCACGACGAGCAGCGCCACGGCAAGGACGAGGCAGAGGGGAAACATCGCCGGCGCGATCACGGGAAACCGCTCGCGGACCGGAACCTGGCGCCGCGACGTCAGGCGGTGCGCGTCGCGCCGCCGCGCCGCGAGCTGCCGCCCCCACAAGCCCCAGCAGGACAGCCGGGATCGCGAGCAGCCAGAGGAAGCCGGGCTCCGCGAATTCCATCCTCAGTCGCCCGCGGGGGCTGAAGCCCCCGCGCTCCAGCGGTCAGCCCCCAGATCCTCCGATGGGCACGGGATCGAGCGGGCAAGGACGTTGAAGAACTCCGAGTCAAGTTCCCACGGATCCTGGAGTGGGAGACGGCGGAAGTCCGCCCGACGCTGAAGCAGCTCGAAGCGTATGCCAAGGCGACGCGTACGCCGTTCGGGTACTTCTTTCTCGAAAAACCCTCGGAAGAGAAGCTGCCGATACCCCACTTTCGGACCCACACCGCCGCCGTGGCTCAGCGACCGAGCCTGACCTGCTGGAAACCGTCCAGACGATGCAGCGGCGTCAGGACTGGCTGCGGGAAACGCTTGTACAGGGCGGTGAACCTCCGATCCTTTTCATCGGAACCGCGCGGCTCGGCTCGACGAGCCTATTGCCGCCGTCGCAGGCAGGATTCGGGACGCTCTCGGGCTCGCGGCGAACTGGGCGCAAACGATGCCGACATGGACGGCGGCGCTGCAAACACTGCGCGATGCCCTCGACGCAGCCGGGGTCATCGTCGTCACGAATGGCATCGTGGGGAACAACACGCACCGGAAGCTGGATCCGCAGGAGTTTCGCGGATTCGTGCTCGTCGACGAGTATGCACCACTGGTGTTCGTCAATGGCGCTGATGCGAAAGCTGCGCAAATGTTCACGCTGGCGCACGAGTGTGCCCATCTCTGGTACGGGCAGAGCGCGGCGTGTGACCTTCGCGAACCGCAGCCGGCCAACGACCGCGTCGAGATCGCGTGCAACGTCGTCGCAGCGGAGTTCCTTGTCGCGGAGGTCGAACTTCGCGCCCAGTGGGATCGAGCCCGCGCAGGACAGGCCGTTCGACTCCCCAGCGCGGTATTTCAAGGTGAGCGCCATCGTGGCAGCGCGTCGAGCGCTCGACCTTGCGCTCATCCCCCGCCGTGCCTTCTTCGACTTCTATCGCGATCATGACGATAGGAACTATTAGTAGCGGCCTTTGGTAACGGAATGTCCCTTATACGACCCAGCGCAGGGAAGCCCCCATCGACTGCGTCCGCACGTACGCAGGTCGGCCTCGCCTCGGCGTGTCACTGGAAATCTCGACCCCACGACGTAGGCAGTCCGGGGATCAGAACACGCCCTTATAGAACGCTTATTGCGGATTTCAGCCTAATTTAAGTTTAAGCGGTCCATCGACCCGACTTTCAGGACTCCTAGCTGCTTCGTACTGCAACCTCCACCGGGCTCATCACGGGGCTTTCTAGCCTCGGTATGCCAGATCGCGGCTAGCCTCTCGCGACTGCTGTTACAGAGGTAAGAATGCCTGTCGTCGTCCAGAACAAGAAGGCTTCCGACACTTCACACATCTGGCTGATCGTGTCCAAAGTGACCGCCGCGGTTCTCGGCGGCTATGTCGTGACCTATTGGACCGGCATCGCCGTGGCCCGGACGGCAATGGGGTGGGACCTGTTGAGCCGCGCGGATGCCGGGATGATCTCGGGCCCCGTGCAACTCGTCGTCTATGTCGCTGTCATCCTCGGGGTGTGCGGAGCGGCATCGATGAGAAAAGCGTGGTTGGTCTTGGCTTTGTTGACCGCACCGCTTGTCGGTGTCACCGTGCTCTCGCCTGGACCATCGGCGGCGGTCAACACGGCTGCGCAATAAGGTAGGGGCCGGTCCGGCTCTCGGACATTGGGACGAAGAGTAGTCGACACCACACAGTAAGAGACGAGGCGCGTTCAGGAGACAGGATCATGGAGAAGAGCTTCGCGCAGCGTATGAGTTGGCTGCACACCTGGTTTGGTCTGGTCCTCGGTTGGCTGGCATTAGTTCTCTTTCTCACCGGAACCATTGCTGTCTTCTGGTTCGAGATCTCGTATTGGGCGCAGCCGGAGCTGCACGGGGCGAAGATGCTGTCGCCTCAGGCGACCGTGCAGTACAGCCTCCATTATCTCCGAAAGGTCGCGCCGGACTCGAAGCGCTGGTCCGTCTACATGCCAGACTTCGAACGCCATCCGCTCCTGGTGCTGAACTGGCTCGACGAGAACGACGCGCAGCATTTCGCGCGGCTCGTGCCCGACGGCTCGGGGACCGAGGTCACGACCGTGACCAATGGCGGGCGCTTCTTCGTCGACTTCCATTGGACGTTCAACCGCATCGTGCCCGATCTCGCTGGGCGGCATTTCCAATGGACCTACATGCTCTCGGGCTTGGTCGGCATGGCGTTCCTGATTTGCACGATCACGGGGCTGATCGTTCACAAGAAGATCTTCCGCAATTTCTTCACCTTCCGGCGAAATTCGCCCGTGGTACAGACACGGTGGCTCGATGCGCATAACGTGCTTGGCGTCCTCGCATGGCCGTTCCTGTTCATGATCGTGCTGAGCGGCCTGATGTTTTACAGCTACCTCTATATTCCGACCGGCATGCAGATGGCCGCGCGCTATCCGGCGCCGCCCCGTGTGGCCGTCCCCGGCGGCGGCGGGGGTCCCGGGATGTTATGGGGTCGCTACAGCAGCGACGCCGTCGGTGCCGTCCCGGGAGGGCTGGCGGAGCCCGGTAACCCCGCGCCCACCGTGTCGATCGCAGGACTCTTTTCGCAGGCGCAGGCGCAGATGGGCACCCTCTCCGGCTTCACGGTCAGCAATCCCAACCGTGACAATGCGATTGTGAGATTCACCAGCGCGCGCGCGCGCCCCGACGTGATCACCTTCACGTTCGACAGCATGGCCTTCGATGGGGTCACGGGGCGCATCATCAGTCCCCCGGGGAACAGGGTCAACGCAGTGCAGAGGGTCACCAACGCCTTTGCCGGCATTCACTTCGCGTTCTTCGGCGGCACCCCGATGCGGCTCCTGTATTTCCTGTGCGGCGCGGCCGGCACGATTATGGTCGCGACCGGGCTGGTCATGTTCACCAAGAAGCGCCGCGCGATGGCGCATTCACCCGCCGCGGCGCGTTTCTATGGGTTCGTCGATCGCATGAACGTCGCCGCCGTCGGCGGCGCGATGTTCGCCTGCGCCAGCTATCTCTGGGCTCTCAGGCTGTTGCCGCAGTCCCTCTCAGACCCTAGTGGAGTCTTTCACGAGGGCGTATATGC
>JACQTK010000295.1 GCA_016210845.1 Acidobacteriota bacterium
GCGCCGTGCAGCACTGGAGGAACCTCGTCCCCCCCGGCGTGTCCCCCTTTCTGGCCGTTGCCCTAATCCCGATCGAGATCCTCGGGATGCTCGTGCGGCCGTTCGCGCTCACGATGCGACTTGCGGCCAATATGACGGGAGGGCATATCGCGATTCTGGCGATCCTGTCGTTCGTGTTCATCTTCACGGAGATGGCCGGCCAGCTCGTGGGAATGGGCGTTGGCGTCGCGTTCTCGGTGCCGCTGGCAGTCGCCATCTCGGCGCTCGAGATCATCGTGATTCTCGTGCAGGCATATGTATTCACGCTCTTGACGGCTGTGTTCATCGGCATGGCCATCCACGCTCATCATTAGCCGGCTTGCACGCAAGCCGGCTTAGGCGCGGCCGCCGATGAAGCCGCGCAACAGCTAGTAACAAAGCGACGCTTTGTTACCGGAGGACACGACGAATGGAAGGTTTTGCGCTTGCGTACATGGGTGCGGGCATCGGCCTCGGGCTGGCCGTGATCGGCGCCGGTCTGGGCATCGGCAGGCTGGCGGCCGGGCTCGCGGAAGGCATTGCCCGCCAGCCGAGCGCCGTGGCGCAGCTCACAGGCGCGGTGAACCTGCCGCTGTTCCTGCTCGAAGGCGTCGCGATTCTCGGGGAAGTGTTCGCGCTGCTCATCGTGCTCCTGAAGTAGCGCCATGAATCCCCTGGTCCAGCCGGATCCTGGGCTGTTCATCTGGACGATCCTGACGTTCCTCGTCCTGGTGGCGCTGCTCGCGCGCTTCGCGTGGCGGCCGCTGCTGGCGGCGCTGGAGCGGCGCCAGGCGTCGATCGCCAAGTCGCTCGACGACGCCCAGCGCGCCAAGCAGGAGCTCGAGCGGCTGCAGCAGGAGTCGGCGCAGATCGTCAAGGCCGCGCGCGTCGAGGCCGAGGCGATCGTCTCGCGCAGCCGGTCCGACGCCGAGCAGCTCCGGGACGACATCAAGCAGAAGTCGCGCGCCGAGGCCGCGGCGATCGTCAGCAACGCCGAGCGGCAGATCCAGCTCGAGACGGCCCGCGCCCTGCAGCAGATCCGCCGCGAGGCTGCGGACCTCTCCGTGGCCATCGCGTCCAAGATCCTCCAGCGCAGCGTGTCGAAGGCAGACCACGAGGGGCTGATTGAGGAGACCCTCAAGCAGGTCGAGGCCCGCCGCGACTTCTAGCGTCCGCCGCCACTTCCTGACCGCGCTCGGCGCCCTGGGCGGGGCCGTGCTCCTCGTGGTGGCCGTGCGGCGCGCGGGCGTCGCCGACATCCTCGAGGGCATGCAGCGGGTGGGGTGGGGGCTGTCGGCCATCCTGGCGCTGGCGGGCCTGCGCTTCCTGATCCGCGCCGAGTGCTGGCGGCTGTGCATGCCGCCCGAGGCGACGATCTCGCGGCGCCAGGCCCTCGAGGCGTTCCTGGCTGGCGATGCCGTCGGCAGCGTCACGCCGCTCGGGCCGCTGGCCAGCGAGCCCGCCAAGGTCTTTCTCACGAGGCATCACCTCGCGACGCGCGAATCGGTGGCATCGCTCGCCGCCGAGAACCTGGTCTACGCCGTCTCGGTGGCGGTGATGGTGGCCGTCGGCCTGCTCGTCCTGCTGGCGACGGTGCCGTTGCCACCCCTGTGGCAGGGGGTCGCAGGTGCGTTGCTGGCGGCGGCGGTGGCGGGCGCCGCGGCGGCGTGGCGCCTGCTGCACGGGACGTGGGACGACGACCGCGGCTCGCGGCCCAAGTGGCGCGAACGGCTGGCGGGCGTCCGCGTCGCGGTGCTGGGCGTCCTGACGGCGCATCCCGCCCGGATCTGGCGCATCCTCGCCCTCGATCTGGCCTTCCATGCCCTCGCCGTGTTCGAGATCTTCATCACGCTCCAGTGGCTGCTCGGCGACCGCAGCCCGACGCTGGCCCAGGCCATCGTCTTCGAGGCGCTGAACCGCGTCGTCATCGTCGCCTTCAAGTTCGTGCCGTTCCGCATCGGCGTGGACGAGGCGCTCACCGGAGCGCTGGCGCC
>JACQTK010000297.1 GCA_016210845.1 Acidobacteriota bacterium
CCACAGAACGGTTATCCACGAGCGCCCACAGGGCATCCCCTCTTTCTTTTCAGTCAGGAACGACGAACGGCAGGGGACAATTCTATTTCGCGAAGAACGGGGACAAAACTATTTCTCCTAGACAGGAGGCGACGGTCGGGCTTTACGGATCGCGAAAGTCGCAGTAACATGCGCGGCACCCGGGCACGGGGAAATTGGCGATCAGCGATTCGTGATTGACGAGGTGTGACTTACAATCGAGCCTTCCAAGTCACGATTCACCAATCAGAAATGACACATTGCGGAGAGGACAGGGCTATGAAATACATGCGACCGGTTCTTGCCGTGCTGGCGATGACGGTCACGATGGGATCGTACATGGCGCTGGCGCAGCAGCAGGCGCCCCCGGCTGGACAGGGGCAGCGTGGGGGCGGACGAGGGGGCCCGCCGCCACCCATGAGCTTCTTCATCACGAGCGTCGGCAAGGGTGACGGGGCGAACTATGGCGGCCTCGCCGGCGCCGACGCCCATTGCCAGATGCTGGCGGCCGCGGCCGGCCGCGGCGGCGCGAAGTGGGTGGCGTATCTGAGCACCCAGGGGCCGAATGCCGTGAATGCGCGCGACCGCATCGGCACGGGTCCGTGGTTCAACGCGCGCGGGCAGCAGGTTGCGGCCAACGTGGCCGAGCTGCACGGCGACACGCTGGAGGTTGCCCGTCTCGGCAACCGGATCAACAAGGTCAGCGCCGTGAACGAGAAGGGCGGCCCGGTGAACGGCGTGGGCGACATGCCGAACCAGCACGACATCCTCACCGGGTCTCAGCCGGACGGCCGCGCGTTCCCGGCTGGCGAGGACCGCACGTGCAACAACTACACGAGCAACGCCGACGGCATGGGCACCGCGATGCTCGGCCATCACGACCGGCTGGGCGGCGCCAGCGCGTCGTGGAACTCGGCGCACGCCAGCCGCGGCTGCAGCCAGCCGAACCTGGTGCAGACCGGCGGCGCGGGCCTGCTGTACTGCTTCTCGCCCGATCCGCCACCCGCGCAGCCCGCGCGCGGCGGAGCGCCCGCGGGACGCGGCCAGTAAGGGTAGCTGGGGGGCTGGGGAGCTCGGTGGCTGGGGAGAACAACCCTGGCTGCCTAGCCACCCAGCTGCTCAGCAACCTCATCCTTCTCGCAGTGCCCGCCCGCGCAGCGGACCGCTATGCGGCTCGTTGCGCGAATTTCGTACTCGTTGTGACCCGCATAGCGGTCCTAGGCGCGCAGAGCGCGCCAAGAAATGCTGGCAACCAGCCGAGGGCTCTGCCCGGATATCAAGGGCGGAGCCCTTGGCTGGTTGTTCTCCTGGCAGACGAACTCGTACAGGCCGACCTTCTCCCACTCCGGACGCACCCGCATCACCCAATCCTCCGTCCACGACGCGGTGAGGCTTTTGGGATCGTCCACGTCAACTGATTGATTCGTGATTCGTGATTCTCGCCAATCGCCCAATGCATGCGATTTGCTAGAGATTGTTCAAGACGGCTGTGTCCGATCCGCACGCATCGCGAGAGCGCCGGCGCAGATCGCCCCGACAGCCACGGCCGCCAGCAGCGGGGCCCGATGCCGCGACGCCCACAGCTGCGGGCTGACACGGCGCGCCTGGGCGTCGAAGCGCCCCTGGGGGCCGTGATCGCCCGATACCGGAGTGAAGAGGTTGTCGGGCCGATTGGGCGGCGTCGGCCCATCGGTCTGCTGCGACTCGTACCCGTTTCGGGCCAGGTAGCGATCGATGAGCCGTGGCGCGACCGTGTTGCCGACGAGCGCCGTGACGGTGGGCCAGCCGACGAGCACCTGACGTCGCGGCTGCGCGGCTGCCCAGACGATCGCGTCGGCCGCCACCTCGGGCTGGTAGATGGGAGGCACCGGCCGCGCGTTCCCCGGCATGCGCGTGCGGCTCCAGTCGAACTGCGGCGTATTCAGGGCCGGAAGCTGCACCATCGTCACCTGCAACACCGACACCATGGCATTGTTCACCCAGACGTCGATGGGCCCGAGCTCGCGTTCGATGCGCGCGGCAGCGGCCTCCACTGCCGCCGCGTCCGCCACGTCGGTCGGGATGGCGAGCGCCCGCGCGCCCGCGTCCTCCGCTTCGCGTCGGGTCCCCTCGAGGCCGTCGACCCCGCGCGCCAACAGGCCCCGTGCGGCGCCGTGCCGCGCGAAGGCGCGCGCGGTGGCACGCCCGACTCCCGCCGACGCGCCCGTAATCACCACCACCTGCGGACCGCTGTTCCGATGCATCATCATTACCTCGACAGTGTGGTACATCAGCAGGGATCTCACAGCCGTGGGGCGAGCCTCGCCACCCCACGGCGCAGGCGCCGTGGGGGGCCCGGGGTCAGCCTCGCCCGCGGACCTGACAAGGTCCGCGCCACGTCGACATGAAATCCCCTTCATTGGCCCGATTTGCAGAGAATGAGCCACACGTCATGAGCCCCGACGTGCTCGTCGTCGGCTCAGGGCCGAACGGCCTGGCCGCCGCCATTGTGCTGGCGGAGGCCGGTTGCCAGGTCCTCGTCCGCGAGGCGGCGCCGCGCATTGGCGGAGGTCTCGCCTCCGAACCGCTCACCTTGCCGGGCTTCGTGCACGACGTCTGCGCGTCGGTGCTGCCGCTCGCCTGCGGATCGCCCTTCTTGAGCACACTGCCGCTGTCCACGCATGGACTGGCCTGGAGCCATCCCGACATTCCGCTGGCGCACCCGTTCGACGATGGCTCGGCGGCGGTGGTGCGACGATCGCTGGACGAGACCCTCCGCGAGCTGGGCCGTGATGGCCCCGCGTATCGACGGCTTTTCGGGCCGCTCGCCACACAGTGGGACGCGCTCGCCCGTCAGGTGTTGGGCCCACCGCTTCGCATGCTGCGGTCGCCTCTGCTGGCCGCCCGCTTCGGACCTCCTGGGGCCATGCCCGCGGACGCGCTGGCACGGACGTGGTTCAGGACCTCGCACGCGCGCGCGCTGTTTGCGGGACTTGCCGCGCATTCCACCGAGCCGCTGAGCCGTCCGCTGACTTCGGCCTTCGCGCTCCTGCTGGGGGCGGCCGCGCACGCCTGCGGCTGGCCGTTTGCCGCAGGTGGAGCCGCACGGCTGGCTGACGCGCTGGCCGCGGCGGCGCGGCAGGCGGGCGCCACGATCGAGACGACCTCCCCGGTCACCGCGTTGACGTCGGCGCGGCCCGCGCGCGCGGTCGTCTGCGACTTCGGTCCGCATCAGCTGCTCCGCGTCGCCGATGCGGTGCTGCCGCCCGCGTATCGGCGTACGCTCGTCCGCTTTCGCGGCGGCCCGGGCGTCTTCAAGGTGGACTGGGCGCTCTCGGGCCCGATTCCCTGGAGCGCCGACGCGTGCCGACTGGCGGGGACGGTGCACGTGGGCGGCACGCTCGAGGAGATCGCCGCCGCCGAGCTCGACGTGGGGCGCGGCCGCCACCCTGACCGTCCGTTCGTCCTGGTCACGCAGCCCACGATCTGCGATCGGACACGCGCGCCCGAGGGGCGGCACACGGCCTGGGGCTACTGCCACGTGCCGAACGGCTCGAGCCTGGAGATGACGGCACGCATCGAAGCACAGGTCGAGCGGTTCGCACCAGGGTTCCGCGATCTCATCCTGGCGCGATCGACGATGGGCCCCGCGGCCCTCGAGGCCCACAACCCGAATCTGGTGGGCGGAGACGTGACGGGCGGCGCCAACACGCTGCGGCAGGCGCTGGCGCGCCCGACGTGGCGCCACTATCGGACCCCCGTGCCGTGGTTGTTCCTGTGTTCCGCGTCGACGCCGCCCGGGGGCGGCGTGCACGGCATGTGCGGGTACCACGCCGCGCAGGCAGTGCTGCGCGACGTGTTCGGCCGGCGGGCTCGAAACTAATCACAGCCCGATCGCGGCGGCTGAAGCCGCCGCTCTGCAGGATGAAATCTACCTCCTGTAGAGCGCACGCTTCAGCGTGCGCGATGCGCGTGAGCGTGACGTGATGCGACGTTGGCGATCTACGGCACGACGGCGATCGGCGCGCGCCAGAAGGCCGCCTTCTGCCCGCCTGGCTCCAGCACGGTGACCTGGCACTCGTACTGCCCGGGGGGCAGGCCGCTCAACGGCACGCTGAAGCGCAGCGGCACGGCCTTCGAGCGCGGATCGAGCCCATCGGTCACGGCCACGGGCGCCGTTTCGAGCACCTTCTCCACTCCGCGATAGAAGCTCACGAACGCCACGAGCGGCTGCGTCGTGGTGGCCTCCCGCTGATACGCCTGCAGGAAGACGTACAAATCCCGCCCCTGGCTGAACACACGCGTCACGCTCGGCACGAGCTTCTGTCCGTCGTAGACAAGCGGACTGGCCGCCCGCGCGGCGGCGGTGTTTCGCACGTTGAACAGCGCCTCGCCCAGCGGCACGCGCCGGCTGGCCAGGACCACCGAGCTGATGGGCACCCGCTGCACCTCGCGGTTCAGGTTTGGAATCGTGAACGGGGTCTGATAGGTGCCGATTCGGCCGGTCTCGGCGTCGCGCGCCAGGAACTTGATCACGTAGTTGCCCGGCAGCAAGGTGAACCCCGTCTCGTACTGCACCGGGCGCGAGGCCAGCAGCTCGGCGGTGCTGTCGTCCAACGGAATGTCGAGGTGATCCCGGACGTTCTGATGCGTCACACCGTAGTCGTCCTTCACCTCGGCGATGAAATCGAGCACCGTGCGCTGCGCGCCGCGGCGCCGCGCCAGCGCGAGCTCACTGCCCGGAATCTTGACCGCCAGCGGCACGAAGTACTCGGCGCGGTTCAGCTGGAAGTAGTTCACCTCCATCGCGATCGTGATCTCGGTGATCGGGTTCTCCAGCATGAGCGCTTCCTCGAGCTGCCGCTCGCGCTCCGCGCCCGAGAGCCTCGCCCATTCCTTGTCCGCGTAATACCCCTGCCGGTACGCCAGCTCCAGGTCGCGATCTCCCGTCAGCGCCACCCTGACGCGGCGGAAGCGGCCGTCGGCCGCGATGTGCGTGCTGTAGTACCCGATGATGTAGTAGCTGGTCTGCGCCTCCGCCGCGCGGACGATGCCCAGCGAGAGATCGTTGAAGTCGAAGAGCGCCTGGCCGCCCGTATCCTTGGCGAGCGAGTAGAGCGTGTCCTGCGACCGCTGGAACCGGGTGACCGTCGCCTCCGCCAGCCGCCCCGAGAACATGCCGATGCCGCCCCGTGACGCCTGCGTCGCGTTCCCGAGCGGCGCCTCGGCCACGAGCCCGCGCGCGTCCACGGGGAAGACGGCAACGTTGGCCCGGATGGCGGCGTTGGTCGTGGCGCGGAGCTGCGCCTGGTTGTCCGTCCCGTTCAGCCGCAGGCCGCTCGCGAAGTACACCAGCGACTTCTGCTCCGCGAGCGGACGCAGCATCGTCGCCGCCGTCTGCAGGGCGGAGAGCTGGCGATCCGTGTTGAAGATGTTGAACTCGGCGTCGTTCTGGCCGAACGCCGTGGCCATGTCCGGCTCGTCGCGGACGCCGTCGCCGTCCTTGTCCTCGCCGAAGATGAGGACGTTGATCACCTCGCGCAGCTGCGCCCGGTCGTCCGTGAAATCCTGCTTGACCGTGACGCCGCCACCGCTGAACGTCATGATCGCCATGAGATCGGACGGGCGTATCTCCGAGCCGATGTAGGTGAGCCCGGCCTGATACGCGCGGATCTGATCGCCAGGCGGCATGGCCGTGAGGTCGAAGTACAGCACCACGAGCCGCCTGTCGCGAAAGCGTGCGTCGCCCGGCGCCGGCACGGCAATTCCCGTCCCGATCACCGACGGCACATCCGACACCGCGGGCGCAGGCTGAGACACTACCGGCGAGGGGGCTGCGGCCGCCGTGTCGGGTGCGGCGGGATCTCCAGCCAGGCGCTGGTATTCCACGAAGGCGATATCCTGCCGCTCGCCGTCCTCGGTGACGATGAAGTCGTCGGCCGTGAGGCCTTCGACCGGGTTGCCCGCGCGGTCCTTGACGGTCACGGTCTGGACGATGAGCCTCGTCGTGGCGCGGAACGTCGGCTGCTGCTGGGCAGCCAGCGGCATGAGGGACAATACGATCAACCCGATAGCGCAGGGCGCGGCTTTACGCCGCGTCCCTCGACAAGCTCGGGACGCCCTGAGCTCGTCGAAGGGCGCCAGGCGGGCCGTAATGGCCCGCCCCACGGACGCCCGTCCCACGTCCATGCAGAGGTCGCGTCGCATCAGAACCTCACTCGCAGGCTGCTCTGCAGCTTGCGCATCGTGTTCGCGCGGTTCGGCAGGCCGAACTGCGGGCTGGTCACCAGCATGTTGACGCCGCCGTACGTCACGCGATTCAGGAGGTTGGTCGCATCGATGCGCCAGTCGAGGTTGAGTCGATCGCCCACGCGGAACGTGCGCGCCACCGACCCGTTCAGCGAGAACTGCGCCGGCCCGGTCACCGAGTTGCGCCCCGCGTTTCCCCACTCCCCCGGCGCGGGCGGGGCGTATGCGGCCGGGTTCAGGAAGTAGCCGTCCGGAATCGCGTTCGGGTCCGCGCCCGTGGTGCTCGCGCGCACCGTGCCGACCACGCCTGTTCCTCGCACCGGGGTCAGCAGCACCGGGGTCAGCGGCAGCCCGCTGCCCGTCGTGAGCTGGCCCGTGAACGTCCAGTCCTTGAAGAGCCGCCCCTTCCAGCCGTCGATGAGCGTGCCGCCCGTGATGCCCGCGCCCGTCGTGTACTGCACCTGGGCGGTCACCAGATGCCGCCGGTCGAAGCTCGAGGGTCCGTGCTCGGCCTCCAGATCGAGCCAGTCCTGCGCGATGACCGCGCCGCCGAGACCGCCCCCGGTGAACGCGGAGGCGTTGTCCGTGCTCGTCGCCAACGTGTACTGCACCGTCGCCGTGAACCCGTTGCGCAGCCGCCGCCGCAGTTGAAGCTGTCCCGCGTGGCGGAGCGAACGGCCGCCTGAGGTGAGATACGCGAAGCCCGCAGGACACGCGGGGCAGGGATTGACGGCTCCAGGCGGTTGGGTGTTCGGGAGAAGCTGCTGGAGCAGGTGGCTCCCCTTCGCGCCCGAGTACGTGCCCACCACCGTCAACGAGAACGGCAGGTCGCGCTGGACGGAGGCCTGCCAGTTGCGCGCGTAGCCCGCACGGAAGTCGGGGTCCACGGCAAAGGTGTTGAAGGCGCGCGCGCGCGCCACGAGCAACCCGTCGGCCAGCGTCAACGGCGCCAGCGCCGTGCTCTCCACGCTGAACGTCGTCGAGAGCGGCGGCTGCTGCGCCAGCAGCGTGGCAATCGGTTGATACACGCCCGTGTTGCGGTAGATGCCGTACCCTGCGCGCACGACGAGCGACGAGCCAGGGATGGGCCGCCATGCCGCGGCCAGCCGCGGCTGAATGCCTCTCCAGTCGGCGCGCATCAGGGCGTTCGGATACCGGCTTCCCGTCAGCGGCCCCACCGGACTCGTCGCCAGCACGGGCGCCACGGCCTGAAACCCCGGTGCGACATCGAGATTGACGAGGCGGCCGAACCGCTCGGTGATCGGGGCCTCGAACTCCCACCTGATCCCCAGGTTCAACGTCAGCGACGGCCCCACCCGCCAGTCGTCGGTCACGTACGCGTCGTAGGACCAGGCACGGAGGTACTTGTCGGCGTTGCCGAAGGCGATCGAGCCGGTCGTCGGCAGCCCGAGCAGGAAATCGGCGAGGGCCGACCCGGTGGCCGCACCGGTGAACGCGAAGGTGCCGCGCGCGTCCTGCTGCGACTGGACGTCGATGGCATGACGCCGCACGTCGCCCCCGAGCGTGATGTTGTGCCGTCCACGGAACCAGTAGCCTTCCGCGCCCAGCGCCTGCGTCTGTGTCTCGGTCGACGCGTACTGCGCGGTCGAGAGGCCCGCCACGCCGTCGGCGAAGAGGAGGCTCGGCGGACCCCAGTTCTGCGGATCCTGATTGTTCCCCCTGATCCCGGCCTCGCCCGACACGTTCGTCCGACCCGCGAAGTGGGGCGTGGCCGTGTTCGTCAGCCGCGTGAACTGCGGTCGCAGACGCACCGACACGAATTGCGACAGGCGTCGGAACCAGGCGGCCTGCAGGTCCAGCGCCGACGTCCCCGCCTGGTCGTCAAAGGCAAACAGCGACCGGGTGGTCGTGCGCGATCGCCGATACGCCACGGTGGCCGAGATCTGGTTGCGGTTCGTCAGCGCCTGGTTCCAGCGTGACTGTACGCTGTCCTGGCGCGTCTCGGCGACGATCGGCGCCTGATGGTTGAAGCCGCTCGCATCGAGCGAGGGCAGCGGGTAGTAGCCGAGGAGCGACGCGGCCTGGGGACTCAGCCGCTCTGGCGGAATGACGTTGCCCGGGAACGGCAGTCCGGTGCGCGGATCGACGATCTGCACGGGACGGCCGAACGCGTCTCGGCTCTGCGAGAAGTCGCCGCCGCGCTCGACCCGCGTGGGAACCAGCGCCGATTGGGTGGTTGCGTTGGTGTCGCCGGAACGCTGGTAGCCGACGAACAGGTTGGCGGCATTGCGGAACAGCCGCGGGATTCTCACCGGCCCCCCGAAGGTGCCCAGAAACTGCACGTCGCGATAGGAGGGCTTCGGAGCCTGCTGAGTGCTGAACGAGAACGGCCGTGCGTCCCAGGCCGAGTTGCCGAGAAGCGACCCCAGCATGCCGTTGTAGAGCGAGCGCCGCCCGGGCCGGCTGTTGCCGAACGCCCGGGGCTGCGCGAATGGTGATGCCGCGCTGTTGTTGACGGAGCCGTTGATCAGCAACCCATCGGCCGCATCCAGCGCGGAATCGGCGCTCTCGTTCGCAAACGGATTCCCCTCGTCTGGGCCCGCGCCCGGGTTCGAGCCCGGGTTCGGCGCAGGACCCGGGCTCGGGTTCACCGCTGCGGCCGCGCTCGCACGACTACCAGCCGCCGCGTCCGGCTGCGCGGTCGCCGCTGGCGCTGTCCCAGGGGCCCCGGTCGTGTCCGTCTGGGCAGGGACCGCCGCAATCTCGGCCAGGGTCAACAGCGCCAGCTCCCACGTCGCCGGCGGCTCGTCCGCCCCGATCGCCACCTCGCGCACGACGGGCGCAAAGCCCTGCATCTCCACGCGAATCGTCCAGACGCCGTCGGGCAGATCCCCGAGCCTGTACACGCCCTCGAGGTCCGTCGATGTGACGACCTGCGTTTCGCCCTGCAAGGCGATCACCGTGGCGCCCGGGACCGGCAAGCCTCCGAACGTGACCTGCCCTACCTGCTCGGCTGCGAGCAGTGGGCTCACGCCGGCCAGCAGCGCGAGCATGAGCGCACACGCCACGCACCGAGTGTTGTAGGGGCCGACCTTCAGGTCGGCCCTAGTCTGGAGTCGGACGCTCGACACGATCGACCACCACGACGTCGACGAGCCCACGCTGCGCCTCGAGCTTGAGCCCGAGCTGCTCCTGCAGTGCGGTGAAAATGGAAGGCCCGTTCGGATCGACCGCGGGCAGCGGCGGCGCGCCGGGCGGCGCGGGCCCCTGAGGGAGCTGATCGGGCGTGTAGGTGAGGTCGAAGTCGTACCTGTCCGTGAGGCCTGTTTTGTCGACGACCACGCGCTGAACCTGCGCCGACAACGTGCGCGCGAGATCCCCCATCGTCATGCTGCCCGCACGCAGCTGGCCCAGGCCGCCCATCATGCCGCATCGAGGACGCTCGCCTGGCGCCGTTGGCGCGGGCGGCGGGCCACCGCGCCCGGGCGGCGTACACTCGGCCGTCGAGCGCTGGATCTGCGGACCCAGCCGGCCATCACTGCGACTGTGCACGAGCGCGTAGATCGGCATCTCTCTCTTCTCTTCGTGCACGGCGAGCTGGAAGCGCTCGGCGAGCAGCGACCGCACCATCATCTGAATCGGTCCGACAGTGCCGAGCGGCGTGGGCTGGATGTTCCCCTCGGCCTTCGCGAGGATGTCGAAGCGCTCGTCGCGCGTCCAGTCTGGCGCGCCCACGAGCTGAAAGTTCTGCAGCAGATACGCGAAGACGATGAGCTGTCGGAGCGGCACGTTGGTGACCGTGAACCGGCCGCCCGGTTGAATGCCGATCTGCATGTTGCCGGCGCCAGAGTTGTTCGGCTTGACCGACGCCACCTCGAAGGCCATCGGACCAAGCGGCGCGGCGCCCGGAGCGGGGGCAGGCGGCGCTCCGACGATGACCTGCACGTCCTGGCCCTGGGCCGACGCACGTGGGTGCCACGCGATCGCCGCCAGCAGAAGCCCCGTGAGTGCCAGAAGAACCCTGCGTCTCATCGCCTCAATTCTCCGTCGGCTGTTCCACGCTCTCGATCACCAGCACGTCCACCGGGCCGCGACCGGCTTCCAGCTCGAGCCCGAGCTGTTCCTGCAATGCCGTGAAAATGGACGGCGCGTCGAGATCGAGCTCCACGCCATTGAATCGCACTGGCTGACCGGCCGGGGTTTGGTCGGGCGCATAGGTCAAGTCCAGATCGAAATCGCCGTCCAGGCCAGTTCGGTCGAATACGGGCCTCCTTACCAGCGCCGCCAGGCTGCCCGCCAGCCGAGCGATCGTCATCCGCCGGCCGCCGATGAACCACGGGGCCACGACACCCGGACACCCTTGCTGAACTCCTCCGGGAGGCGCGGGAGGAGGAGGCGGCGGTGTGGCCATGCCCCCCGGAAACGTCACGGGCGCGCACTCGACACCTGACGGGCGAAGCTGCGGCCCCAGCCTGCCGTCGCTTCTCGCGAGCACGAGCGAGTAGATCGGCAGATCACGCGTCTCGGCGTGCGCCTTCAACCGGAATCGCTCGGTCAGCAGCGCCTGCAGCATCAACTGCATGGGGCCCCCCGCGCCAGGGGGCGCCGCGGCGACGTCGCCCTCGGCCTTCGCTTCCACGTCAAAGCGAGCCGAGTCGATCCACTCCGGTAGCCCGATGATCTGATAGTCCCGCAGCTGGTAGGCCTGCTGAATCAGCTCGCGCAGCCGAACGTTGGTGGCCGTGAGCCTGCCGCCAGGAGGCAGGGCGAGCATCACCCGCCCTTCGCGCGCCCTGTTCACCCTGACCGACGCCACTTCGAAGGTGGGCCCACCCGCCGCCCCGGCTTGCGCAGGCGCGGCGCGCACCCTGACGCGCTCGCGGACGAACACCACGTCTCCCCGCCCGGTCAACGCGCCCGCAACAACGGGGGTACACACCGCCATCATTCCCATCGCGGTCAGCAGGCCCTTCTTCCAGGCGCCCAGCACCGCGCCGCTGTCTGGCCGCATGATTCGCTCGACGCGACGCTTCAGATCGGCGCCCGTGACGCCCGCCGCGCAGGCCAGCGGCGACTCGACGTAGAAACGGCAGGTCCTGAGGATGCTCTCGGCGTACACGTCCGGCTCGCTGCCCTGCCGGACCACTGCCTCATCGCACGCGCGCTCCCGCTCGTCCACCAGCCGCTTCCCCACCCACCACACCAGCGGATGGAACCAGAAGAGGGCCTGCACGAGCATGTGCACCGCGGCGGTCATGTTGTCGCGCCGCCGCACGTGACAGAGCTCGTGCGCGAGAATCGCTTCCACGTGCGCGGCGTCGAGACGTTGCTCGATCGTCCTCGGCCACAGCAGCACCGGCTTCAAGACGCCAAACACCCCCGGCTCGAGCGTGGTGTCGGCGGAGACCAGAGCCAGTGGGATCTCGAGGAGGCCTGAAGGCCTCCGCCTACCTCTGGGGAGTGCATCCTTCTGTTCAAGGCGGCGAAGCGTGGCGAACACCGGGCCGTCTTCGACGGACGCCGCCGCAGCAATCACCGACGCCACGCGCCGCCAGCGCGCCCACCACGACAGCAGCACGATCGCGCAGCCGCCGAGCCAGACGATCAGGAGCGCGCCAGGAAGCGCTGCGGCGAGCGCCGAGGAATCGGAAAGGGCCGCCTGCAGGGACAGATCCAGGGGGATGAGCGGCTCGCTGCCCGGACCGAGCACGAGCATGCGCTCCACCTCCGCGACGCGCGGCCACGGCCAGCCAAGCTCGCGACCCAGCGCGACGAGAGGGGCAAAAGGAACCAGAAACTTGGCCGACGCCGCCAGCCACAGCGCGTGGCGCACGTGGGCGCGGTTGTTCCGGAAGGCCAGCGTCAGCAGCGCGGCCAGGAGGAGCACCACCGTCGACTGCCAGAGATGGTCGGCGAACGGCACCAGCGCATCCCACGACGGGAGCGGCGTCACGTTCATTGCGCTCTCTCCTTCTCGACCGCCGACTTGTCCGCCGAAGCCTCGGCGACGGCGGAAGCCTTGGCGGAGGCGGCCTTGAGTCGAAGCAGCGTCTGCTCCGCCTCCTGCACGTCTTCCAGCGTCAGCTTGCCCGTGTCGATGAGGTGCGCGACCACGGGCTGGATGCGGCCGTCGAAGAACCCCAGCAGCTCATCGATCACGCGGCGCTGGGCCGCCTCGCGCGAGACGAGGGCCTCGAAGATGTGCGCGTTGCCGATCTTCTTGACCCGCCGGATGGCCCTCTTGGCTTCGAGCCGGTACACCATTGTCTGGACGGTGGTATAGGCGGGCCGGTCCTTCTCCGGAAACCGCTCCTGGATCTCCCGCACCGATGAGGCGCCGTGGGTCCACAGCGCCTCCATGATCTGGAGCTCCAACTTCGTCAGCCTGGGCAAAGCCGCTCGTCCTGTCGTGCGCACGCCGTGTTCGCCTTCGCGTCCTGATCTACTACATCTGTAGTCAGAAAGCAAACACGTGGGGTTAGACGCACGCTGCTCGGAAAAGTTTGCGCCGCCGCGGCTTCGTCGGCTGTTCGCTGCCCGCGCTCGGGTAGAGTCAGACGCGCTAATCCGGGGTCGGCTGCTCGACTCGGTCGACCATCGTGACCTCGACAGGACCGCGCGTCGACTCGAAGCGGAGGCCGAGCTGCTCCTGGATGGCGGTGGCGAGCGCCGGACGGTCGTCGGGCGGGGGCGGGGGCTCGCCAGGCTGCGGGGGCAGGGGACCCAGGCCGCCGCCACGTCCTCCGGCGGACTCCAGCTCGAAGTCGAACGTTCCCGTCAACCCCGTGCGGTCGACGACGACACGTCCAGTCTGATTGGAGAAGTTGTTCGCGAGCTGGGCCATCGTGACGGCTCGTCCAGTCAGACGGCCCCCTCCCCCGAACGTCGTCCCGCACGGCTGAGGCCCGCCCCCGGCTGGCGGCACCGGCGGCGGCCCCGGCCCGAGGGGCGTGCACGCGCCCTCGACCGACGGACGCAGTTGCGGGCCGAGCCGGCCGTCGCCGCGCGCGAGCACCAGCGCGAACATCGGAGAATCCCTGGTCTCGCGGTGGACGACGAGGTTGAAGCGCTCCGCCAGCAGGCTCCGCATCATCTGCTGGATTTCGCCTGGTCCTGGCTGGCGGCCGGCGCTCGCGGTGATATCGAATCGCGCCTCGTCTATCCAGCCCGGTCCAATCAGCTGGAAGTCCTGCAGGCCGTAGGCGAAGCGGATGAGTCCGCGGAGGGTCTGATTGAACGCGTTGAATCGCCCGCCAGGCATCGTCTGCATGCTCACCCTCGGCGCGCCCGAGTTGTTCGGCTTCACCGACGCCACCTCGAACGCGGGCCTCGGGGCATCGGTTTGCTCGGCCTGCGGACCCCGCGCCGCAGCCTGCGTCACCGTCGCCTGCGCGCGCTGGAGCCGGCGGCGCGGCATAGGCTGCGGCGACTCCAGGCGGAACTGGATCGTGAACGTCATCGGCGCCTCGACGGCGACGCCGCGCAGCCGCGCGGGCTCCCACCTCGCCGCGCGCATCGACGCCAGGGCGGGCTCCACGAGCTCAGGATGATCCGTCGACACGATCCGCGCGTCGTCGAGTGCACCATCTACGCCGACGCGAACCTCGATGACGACGGTGCCTTGCACACCGGCGTCCTGGAGCGGCTGGGGATACTCCTCCAGCGAGGGCATCCGGGTCGTTCGCGGCGCGAGCACCGGGTGCTTCAGACGCTCGATCTCGTCGCGCTCGAACTCCTCGACGATTGACGGCACGCCGCACAGCGGCATTCCGCGCTCCGCACACCGGAAGTTGTCCGGCCGCGGGGGTCCTCCCGTCCGAGCAGGCGCCGTGGGGTTGCGGACGATGGTCCACGTGCCACTGAAGGGCCCGAACGGGAGTGTGATGTCCCGATGTACCCGCTCGTCCGCCGGCAACGTCACCACGAACGGCATGATGCCGGGCGTCATCGACGTCACCCGATAGTCGCCCGCGGGAAGTCCCGAGAACTCGAACCTTCCCTCAGGGCCGGTGACGAACTCGAGCTGTTCCTTCGTGGCGACGCTCGTGAGATAGATCGTGCTGCCTTCGACGGGCTCTCCGTTCGGATCCGATACGAATCCAGAGAAGACGGCTGAGGCGCTCTGCGCCGTCGGGAAGGAGGTGACGAGGAGGACGAGGAGCGAGGCCAGGAGCAGTCGCATGTGATGCCTCACCTTCCGGGCGGACCTGAAGGTCCGCCTCACGTACCAATATGGGCGGCCACAAGGGCCGCCCCTACAACCCACATCGGGGCCGCCCCTACGACCGACAACCATCGGGCCGCGCCCTACGGCTATCGAATCGAAAAGTCCACTGTGACCTGAACGGGCACTTCCACCGGGGTGTCGCGGAAGCGTCCGGGCTCCCAGCGCGCCTGGCGCATCCCCTCCAGCGCGGCCTCGGCCATGTCGGGATGCGACGCCGACACCACGCGCAGGTCGGCGAAGAAGCCGTCGCTGCCGATGCGTCCTTCGAGTCGCACCTGCCCCTCGATCGGGGATCCGCGCAGTCGCTCGGGATACCGCGTCGCGGGACGCGCCATCTGCCGCGGCAGGCGAACGGCCGCGGGTAGCCGGCCGGTGTCCTGCAGGTCGCGCTCGAACTCGTCGAGCAAGGATGGAGGCCCGCAGAAGCCGGGCATTTCGCCGAGGCAGCTCCATGTCTCGGGGAAATTCCGGGGGCGCGGGCTCACCGTTTCACCAGTCGCGTCCGCGACGACGTTTTCGACGACGTACACGGGTCCAAGCTCCAGCGTGATGTCCCGCAGGAGACGTTCCCCTGCGGCCAGCCTCACGCTCTCGCCGAGCTTCGACAAGCCCGCTCTCGGACCTGGGAGCACCTGCGCCGGATTACCTGGCGGCCCGACGCGGATGTCGCGGCCAGGCACGAAGGCCATGGGGAAGGGCGGGTCGTCCGATCCCCAGGCATCGAGCCGGTAGGCGCCAGACGGCAGTTGCGGGAACTCAAAGCGGCCGGCCGCGTCCGTCCGTGTCTCGTGCGGCACGTTGGTCTGCATGTTCACCAGCACCAGCCGCACGTCGGGCACCGCGACGCCGCTGGGATCGACCACGGTTCCAGAGAACGACGCCGGGCCGGTCTGGACGGCGGCGATCGGCAGCGTGACGGCCAGCGCCGCGAGCACCGCCACCGTGCAGGCAAGCCGCGTCATGGGCCTTCGGTTCATGCGCCCATCCAGCATGGCGCCAATCCGCCGCTCGAGGCTGGAGGGCCTCGCAATGGCCGGCGCGGGCGACCACGTCCGTCCGCGCGCGGCAAACGTGCGCGCGAGGTGCAGCAGTTGCCACGCGTACTCGCGCCCCTCGATCCCGTGCGCCAGCACCGCATCGTCGCAGGTCTGCTCGCTTTCCTGGCGCAGATGGCGAGACGCGATCCAGAGCAGCGGATTGAACCAGTACGTAGATCGCAGGAGCTCGGCGACCATCTGCACGGCCCAGTCGTGCCGCCGGATGTGCGCCAGCTCGTGGCAGAGGACGATGCGGATGCGGTCGTCGGGCCAGCGTCGAGCGCCTGCAGGAAGGATGATCTTCGGCCGCTTGAGCCCCCACGTCACGAGCAGCGTAGGATGCGCGCTTTGCAGGATCACGACCTTGCGGCGGATGCCGAACGCCCGAGCCACCTCCTGGGCAATCTCCACCCATCGGCCCTCGACCACTGGAGCGGCGCGCGAGGCCAGCCAGGTCAGACGTGCGAAGCCGACGAGCAGGATGGCCATGCTCATGGCCGCGCCGGCCAGCCAGATCGGCAGCACAAGGCTCGCGACGGCTGCAACCGCTGCCCCCGCGCCGGCCGATTCGGCGGTGTGGCGAGGCAGCGGGAGCTCCGCGCGGGCCCGTGCGCGCCCTTGCAGGGCGGGCACACGCTCGACGTCGGGCGCGCCAACCGCGCCCGGTTCCCCGACGCTCGACCTCCCTATTGTGATCCGAGCGCCACCACCGCGCGCGTCCGGGATCGGCATGTCGATCGGCAAGGTCCAGGAGGGGACGACCACACCGAGCACGGGCACGACGGCTGCGCACACGAGCGCAGAGGCGAGGACCCAATGACGTACCGCCGCCGACTGCCTCTGCAGCACAGCCGTCGCGCCCAGCACGCAGAGCACGATCAGCGAGACCTTGATCGTGGTCTCGAGCAGCAGGCTCATCGCGGCCCGTCCTTCCGCGCCTTCGCCACGAGCTCAGTGATGCGGTCCAGCTCTTCCTCGGTGAGGCGCGAGCCCTCGCCGCCGAGCAGCGCCGCCACGGCTTTTTCCGTGGACCCCTCGAAGAACGTGTCCACGAGGTGGCGCAGGGCCGACTTGCGCGCGGCGTGCCTGGGTACTGCGGGCACGTAGACGTACCGCAGCCCTTCCTCCTCGTGGCGCACGTGCCCCTTCTCCTCCAGCACGCGCAGCTGGGTGCGCACCGTGGAATAGCTGGTCTGGCCTGGAAGGTCCTCGAGCACCTCGGCCGCGGTGGCGCGGCTGCGGCGGTAGAGGATGTCCATGATCTGCCGCTCGCGACGGGTCAGGGCGTTATGGAGGGGCTTGGGCATCTCTGTTATTTTTCTAACACACCTGCGAGAGAAATAGCACGTCGACTCCGGCGTGTCAACTCTGAATTGGCCTTCAGGGACGCGTCAGGTAATATCCGTCCTACGGACATCCCCACCATGCTGACTCTCCCCAGGGTCCTTGGCCTTGCCCTCTGTGTCCTCGCCTGCGCCGCCGGCGTGCGCGCTCAGACGTTTCAGGGCGGCATTCGCGGCAGCGTCCGCGACGTGGACGGCGTGGTCCCGGCCGCGGAGGTGACGCTCACCGAGGACGCCACCGGACTGACGCGGACCACGGTGACCAACGAGCGCGGCGAGTACGTCTTCGCCAACCTGCTCCCTGGCGCCTATCGCGTCAGGGCCGCCGCGAGCGGCTTCAAGACGCACGAGCGCGGCGGGCTCACCGTGGGCACGCAGACGTTCCTCACGCTCGACATCACACTCGAGGTCGGCCGCATCACGGAGGAGGTCAGGGTGGAGGCACCCGCGCCGCTGATCGAGCGATCCAACGCCTCCGTGAGCACGCTGCTCGATCGCACCGCGCTGCAGTCGCTGCCGAGCGCGGGACGCAACGTGTTCATCACGGCCACGCAGACGCCTACCGTGCTGGCGACGGGCGACGCCCAGTTCGTCCGCCAGCAGGACCAGTCGGGCTCGTCGCTCATCTCGATGGGGGGCAGCGCCCGCCGCCACAACACCTACGTGCTGGACGGCGTGCCGATCGTCGACATCCAGAACCGCGCGACGTTCATCCCGAGCTTCCAGGCTTTGGAGGAAATGCGCGTCCAGGTAGGCCCGTACGACGCGGAGGTCGGACGCACGTCGGGCGGGGTGTTCAACACCACCGCGCGGGCCGGCACGAACGTCTGGCGCGGCAGCGCCATGTACCAGAACAGGCCGGACGGGGGACAAAGCCGGTTGTTCTTCGCACGCAAGGCCGACATCCAACCTTCGGACACGTACTATCACCTCTATGGCGGCTGGGTCGGTGGTCCGCTGCTGCGCGACCGCACGTTCTTCTCGGCGAGCACTGAGGGATACCGGACGGCGACGACGCGCAACACGGTGCTCAGGCTACCGACCGAGGCCGAGCGGCGCGGCGACTTTTCGCAGTCGAGTATCACCATCTACGACCCGCTGACGACCCGCCCCGATCCGAGCGATCCAACCCGTTTCATCCGCGATCCGTTTCCAGGGAACCGGATCCCGCAGGAGCGGCTGAATCCGGTGTCATTGGCGCTCCTGCAGTACCTGCCGCTGCCCACCGACGGCAAGTCGCGCCCCGCCGTGGCGGACATCGTGGATGCGGCGGATCAGCTCACCGGAAAGATCACGCACCTGTGGAACGACAGCCTCACCACGTCGGGGCTCTATGCGTGGTATGGCTCCGCCGAGCCCGATGCCCGCTTCTACGGCCGGCCGCTCTTCGAGAACGGCGCCGATCCGGGCGACGGGGCGCTGATTCGCCGCGTGCACCTGGTCGGCCTCAACAACCTCTGGACGCCAGGGCCGCAGACGGCCGTCGCCGTGCGATACGGGTACAACCGGTTCCTCGACGACAATCGTCCGGCGCCCTTCGACCTCGGCCAGCTCCCCTTCGATCCTGCGTTCACGCGGCTCGTGCCGCTGGCGAAGTTTCCGAACATCGGTGTGGCCGAATACGGGCGGGGCGGGTCGTTTCTGGGCGACCGGTCGCAGGACCGGGCCGTGTTCTACGCGCACAACGCGAGCGTGTCCGTGTCCAGGCTCGTGGGCACGCACACGTGGCGCTTCGGCGGCGACTCCCGCGTGACCGGCGTGCGCTTCCACAACATCGGCGGCAGCGGCGGCTTCAACTTCGACCGGCTGTTCACCTTTGGTCCGAACCCCAACAGTCCGGCGCCGAGCACCGGTGACGCGTTCGCCAGCTTCCTGCTCGGGCACCCGTCGGGCGGCGGCATCACGCTCGGCGCACCGATCGACGTGTATCTCCGGTACTGGAGCGGGTTCGTGCAGGACGACGTCCGCGTCACGCCGCGGCTGACGTTGAACCTTGGGCTGCGCTACGAGTTCGAGGACGGGCTGCGCGAGCGCGACAACCGCATGGTCGTGGGCTGGGGGTTCGACGAGCCTTTTCCCATCCAGGTTGGTGGTACACGCCCTGACGGGACGCCGCTCGCGCTCACCGGAGGCACGATCTACGCAGGCGTGGACGGCGCCCCCACGCGGCAAGGCGATCCGAATCCGTGGCAGTTCGCGCCGCGCGCGGGCATCGCCTACACGATCGACGACCGGACTGTCGTGCGCGGCGGGTACGGGCTGTTCTGGGCGCCAGCGCAAGGCATCAGCCCGAGTGAAAGCGCCTCGGGCACGCGCGGGTTCATCCAGAGCACCAGCTATGTCGCCACGCTCGGCAATCCGTTCGTGCCGTGCGACGGCTGCTCGCTGACCAACCCGTTCCCGGGCGGCCTCGACCAGCCGCGCGGCAGCAGCACCGGTCGGCTGACCGGAGTTGGCGGATACATCGATTTCATCGATCCGCGCAGCCGGATGGGGCACGTCCATCGCTTTTCCGTCGACTGGCAACGGGAGCTGCCCCACCAGATGGCCGTCACCGTAGGCTACCTCGGTGCCCGCGGCGAGAAGCTGGGACCTGGCGGCTCGAGCGGATCGTTCATGGCCCTCAATCAGCTCGACCCAAAGTACTTCGCGCTGGGCACCGCGCTCCAGGAGCCCGTGGCGAACCCGTTCTTCGGCACGCCGCTCGGCGTAGGCATCCTCGCGGGCCCGAACGTGCCGCGCGGACAGTTCCTGCGGCCCTATCCGCAGTTCGACGGCGTCTTCATGCTGCGGTCGAACCTCGCCAAGTCGCGCTACCACGCGCTCGTCGCCACGGGGGAGCGGCGCCTGCGGGACGGATGGGCGCTGCGCGCCAACTACACGTGGAGCCGCACGAAGGACTGCCTGTTCGGCGAGAGCAATTTTTTCGCGGGCGGCTCGGGCATCCTCGACTACTACGACGTGGACGCCGAGTACGGCCTGTCGGTGCTCGACACGCCGCACGTCTGGAACGTCACCGGGCTGGTCGAGCTGCCGTTGGGCCTGACGCTCAGCGCCGTCGGCCGGTATCAGAGCGGCTTCCCCGTCAGCGTCCTGCAGAGCCCGAACAACACCGGTCTGCTGGGCAGCGGCCAGCGGCCGAACGTCGTGCCTGGCGTCGATTCGCGGCTGACCGACGATCCGGCTGACAGCTACGACCCGGCCTGCGGCTGCATCCGCTGGCTGAACCCCGCGGCGTGGTCGCTGGCGGGCCCCTTCGCGTTCGGCAACGCGCCGCGCGCCGACGGCCGCGCCCGGACGCCCGCGCGGCACTTCTGGGACGTGGCCGTGGAGAAGTCGCACCGCGTCCTGGGCACCACGCTCGCCGTCCGGGCGGAGATCATCAACCTGTTCAATGCGGCCGACTTCCGCGGGCCGAACATCGGGTTCGGCGACGCGACGTTCGGCCAGATCCGGGAGGCAGCAGGGTTCCCGCGAATGCTTCAGCTCGTGGCGCGTGTGGCCTGGTAGGAAGAACCACTCTCGCCATTTGTCAATACGCAGGTATTGACATTTTCGTGTTATCCTCGCCACATGCTGGCCAAGTCGGAGCAGCTGCAGATCCGCGTCACGCGCGCGCAGAAGGCCGCCCTCAAACGCCTCGCGCACGCGGCCGGGGTGGATGTGTCGAGCTACGTGCTCGCCCGCGCGCTTCCCGACGTCCGCGCCCGCTTCCACGACATCCTCCGCGCCCTCCAGCACGACGAGGACCGGCGGTTTGCCCTCGCCGAGCTCAACGACTTCCTCACGGGGCTCGCGCCGGCGCAGTTCCGCGACGCCGTGGCCGACGCCGAGCTGCGGCACCTGTCCCCGCTGACCGCGAACTACGCGGCGGCCATGGTGGAACAGGCCGCGAGCCAGAAAGGGGAACCTCCGCCAGCGTGGACCCGCGACGTCGAGCCGCTCGACGAGCCCTACTTCGCCGTGCCGTTCCTTCGCCTGCGGCCCCACCTGCTGCGGGCGTCGCCCGCCGCCTTCAAGCGCCGGAACCTGTTTGTCGACGCCGCGGTTGGCGACCGCATCTGAGGGGGCGTGAGCCGGGTCTCGAAGGCCGACATCCTGCGTCTCTTCCGGCTGCTCGATGCGGAGCTCGCCGCGGAAGGAACCGAGGGAGAGCTGTACGTCGTGGGCGGCGCGGTCATGTGCCTCGCCCTCGGCGCGCGGGACGCGACAAGGGATGTCGACGCCCTCTTCAAGCCGAGCCGCGTCGTTCGCGAGGCGGTTTCGCGAGTCGCCGCAAAGGCGGGGATCCCCCCGACGTGGTTGAACGACGCGGTCAAGGGCTACCTGAGCCCGCGGGGTGAATTCGATCGCTTTCTCGAGCTGCCGCACCTTCGAGTCTTCGTTGCCCACCCTCGGTACCTGCTGGCCATGAAGTGCGCCGCCATGCGCCTCGGCGAGGAGTTCCACGACGTGGACGACGTGCGCTACTTGCTTCGGCACCTGGGGATTTCAACCGTAGACGAGGCGCTGGCCGTCGTCACGCGGTACTTCGACGAGACCCAGCTGCTCCCGAAGACGCGGCTCGTGCTCGAAGAGTTGTTGTCGGGCTGACGCCGCGATCGAGATCGATCAGCGGATCTCGACCTGGTACTGGTAACAGCCCGCCCTGCCGCTGAAGCCGCTGACAGACAGCGCGAGCGTCCCCGACTGGGAGGCCGTGAAGCTCAAGAGCGGTTCCAGATTGCCGCCCGAGTCGTCATCGATCCGAAACGTGCCGCGGCGGGTCTCGGCGTTGACGAGCGTCACGCCGGCCACCGGATCGAAGTCGGACTCGAACGTGATGCGCACCTGGCTGCCCTGCTCGATGCGCCCGATCTCGTGGACGGTGGCCACCCAGAGCCCCGCGACGCAGTGCTTCGCGCTCGAGGCGCCGCCTGCGATCGCCATCGCATGAATCCCGCTCTTTCGCGGCTTCACCGCCGACCCGCCCGCGACGGCCGGTGCCGCGAGCCCCGCAGGCGGCTCGACCTCCACCTTGTAGCGGTAGCAGCCCGCCTCGGCGACCGCCCTGACGTACAGCGCCATCGTTCCAGGCACAGTGGAGGTGAACCGGATGTCCGGGTCGCCGTAGTTGATGGTGGCGCGCTCGCCGTCCAGATCGAGCTTCGCCAGACTGGTCGCGGGCTTGAAGTCCGCCTCGAACGTGACCGAGAAGCGGCTGCCCGCCTCGAGCCACCCGAGGCCATGAACGTTGGCCGAATCGCCCGAGACGCAGTGCCGTGCGCTCGTCGCCGGGCCGGAGATCGCCGCAGGCATCGGCAGCGCACGCTCAGACCGCTGCGTTCCTGCCGTCAGCGCGAACGGCGGACTGGCCAGCGCGGCGGCCGCGGACACGACGAGCAGAGCGGTGCGAGTCATGATGATCGTGTCGCGCTCCAGGTTCCGGACCCGGTCTGGCCGAGCCCCGAACAGTTCCAGTTGCCGCTCGCGGACGCGGCGCCTCCCGTCGCCAGGAACGTCCCCGTGAACGTGCAGCTCACGCCCTGCACACCGAGGGATCCGCTGAAGCTCGCCGACCCCGCAGCGTTCACCGTGCCCGATCCGCTTCCGGGCTGTGTGACCGTGATCACGCCGTTCGACACGCTGAAGGCGACCGGCCCGTTCTGGGGACCGAAGCTGCCGAACGTCCCGGTGTAGCTGCCGCTGTAGGTGCCGTCGAACTGCGTGACGCCCGGAGGCGTGGGCGCCGGCGTTGGCGTTGGTGAAGGCGCTGGGGGCGAAGGGCGTGGGATGAAAGGACCGTCGATGACCCCACCGACGGGAATGTTGCCGATCTGGCCGTTGAAAGCCCCCGTGGCTCCGTCAACCTGGACGTTGACGGCCAGCGAGCCGATGTCGGACACATCCAGCGACCCCTGGATCTGGATGGGGCTGCTCGGCGCCGTCGCCGACCACGTGCCGTTCAGCGTCGTGCGCCCGTTGGCGGTCACCGCGGCGCCGCCCACGCTCATGGCGCAGGAGGTCCACACCGTGGTGGTGTTCACCAGCGACACCTGTCCGATGAACGGCAGGGTGTCGGGCAGCTCGATGCGTGCGCCGCCGCCGCCCGGACAGGACGCCGTCCAGCGCGTGCTCTGTGCCTGCAGCGTCGGGCTGAGCCACGTCAGCAGCCGTGCGAGCAGCGTCGGGGGCCTGGAATCGAAGGCCGCCGAACCTGTGGCGCCGCGGTGCAGCGCGGCCAGCACCACGGAGCCGAGCGTGCGTCCCAACGTGGGCGCCACCTCGGAGGCCGTCGGCGGCGGGGCGGGCCCCTGAATATCGACCTTGAAGTGGTAGCAGCCGGCCAGGCCGTCGTAGCCCGCCACGTACAGCGCCAGCGTTCCCGAGGTGGAGGCCGTGAAGCTCACGAGCGGTTCCAGGTTTCCGCCGGAGTCATCGTCGACGAAGGCCAAGCCCTGCCGGCTATCGGGGTTGACGATCGTCGCCCCCGCGACCGGATCGAAGTCGGACTCGAAGGTGATCGTGATCCGGCTGCCCTGCTCGACGCGGCCGATGCCATGGACCTGCGATACCCAGTGGCCGGCCACGCAATGCTTGGCGCTCGAGGCCAGTCCGGAGATCGCCGTCGTGCGGATGGAACGCTTCAGCGGCTTGGCCGCTGCCCGCGAAGCGTCGGAAGAGGCGCGTGATGCGCGGTCGGCGCCCGCCACCGACGGCGAGCGGATTGCGCCTCGCCAACCTGAGAGAGGAGAAAGACGGCGGCACATAACGCCACCGCTGAGGCGATCGAGCGAGATGCTGGGTTCAGGAACACGCTCCTCGTTGCACGACCCCGGACCGAACGGTGGGCGATCTCAGCAAACGGGCTGCCGTCTCAACAATTGGCAATCCATGTCAGAACATGCCAAAGGGCGTGGCGGCGGGGAAATCCTGCGGACCAGCGCCGAATATTTCGCGCGCGCGGCGCCGCGTACAGCAGCTCCTCCCGTCCCGGCCATTCAGCGCCCGCGCCGGGGCGGCGCAGGCGCCGGTGGGGCCGTGGTATCTGTCGCCGGATTCACCACGTCCACGTAGTAGGTGTCGGTGGCCGTGTTGCCCGCTGCATCGGTCGCGGTGACGCTCCAGCCGATGCGGTCGCCTACGCCGCCGGTGTCCAGGATCCTGATGGTCGAGCCGCTGATCTCCACCCCGCAGGACTCCCTCTTGTCGACCACCCGGCCGCTCCCGTTGACCATCGTGCACGTGTAGCCGGTAATCGTCGTCACGGGCGTGCTCACCGCATCGGCGGCCGTCGCCGTGTAGGAGATTGGCGCGTCGGGCGGCGTGGTCGTCGCCGGCGCGTGAGGGTGGATGACGGGCGCCGTGGTGTCGTGCACCGTCACCGTAAACGTCTCCGTCCTCGCGTTGCCGGTGTTGTCGGTAGCCGTGCAGCTCACGGTCGTGGTCCCCGGCGACGTGTCCGGCCCGAGGGGGTACGTGTAGGTCGTCCCCGGCGTACAGACGATCTCGGGGTTCGCGTCGACCAGATCCGTGACCGCGGGCGTGAAGCTGAACTCGGCGCCGGCGGCAGTGGTCGCCTCGAGCACCTGGTCCTCCGGAAGCGTCAGCTCCGGCGGTGTGGTGTCCACGACCGTGACGGTGAAGCTGGCCGTGGCGGACAGGCCGGCCGCATCGGTCGCCGTGAGGGTCACCACCGTCTCCCCCAGCGGGAACTGGCTGCCGGAGGCGGGAGACGCCGTCAGCACCGGTGCGGGGTCCACGAAGTCGGTGACCGTCGGCAGCGCGAAGCTGACCACGGCGCCATCCGCCGACGTGGCTTCCGCCGTGATGTCGGACACCGGGCCGATCACGGGCGGCTCGGTGTCGTGGATGAAGGTCGCCTGACCGTCCGCGGGCGTCAGGGTGTGGCTGATTCCGGACAACGTGACGGTCACGGTCCCGTTCAGCACCGTCACGAGCGCCCGCTTCCGGCCGTCGTCGCCGACGCTGGTGTCGGCGTTGACCGACTCACCCGGGTCGAGCACGAAGCCGCCAACGGCCGTGCCGCTGTCGTCGAAGATCGTCACGGGAACCGGGCCCAGGTTGCTGGGATCGGCGGTGGCCGGGCTTCCGGTGGACGCCGTCTGATTGGCGGCCAGCTGAAGAGCGAGAGCCCATCCACCGCTGAGCGACTTCCACACCTCCACCCAGGGATGTGCCGGATCGGTCTGCAGCGCGGTGACGAAGAGCGTGTTCGCCTCGTCGCAGTACCACCGCGCTGCCTCGGCCCCTGGAGCGAACTGGATCTGCTTGAACGCGCCGCCGCAGGCCGCAATATCCCCGCTACCGCTTGCGTATACCCACGGACCGGAGGCAACGTCCTCGATCGTGAGGGCCTCATGCCGAATCACGATGTGCCCATAGGTCTGCGCATCCTTCCGATACTCGCTCGAATAGACGGTGCTCTCGTCGGCGCCCGTCACTTTGTTGCGGTCGATGCTCGCCGCAATCCCATCGCCGTCCGCGATCAGGATGGTCTCGACGCTGTGGCCGGCCTCATCGC
>JACQTK010000036.1 GCA_016210845.1 Acidobacteriota bacterium
CGCCCGGGCTGCCGACTCCAAGTGACCCGATCGCGCCGCTGGCCCGCGGCAACTTCAACCCGAACTCGGCCGCGGCCACTGCGCGGCGCATCGCCTCGTCCGGCGTCAGGCGCGGGCCAGCCACTCGCATCGCGACGTCGGGCGCGGGAAACGAGTCGAAACCACCGCCGTTCGGCCCGAAGCCTGAAAACAGGTCTGGCGCCACCGCGATGAATCCTTCCAGTGCCAGTTGGTCGGCCACACCGCGCATCCAGTCGTCGAGACCCGGCTCATGCTGCAGGACCAGTACGACCGGGGCACGCCCCTCTCCCTCGGGGTACTCGACCCAGGTGCGGAGACGACCGTTGCCGAGCGGCACGTCCACCCATTCGTGACGCAGCTGGGTCCGCGCCACGGTTGACGACACCGTCCAGACGCTGGCGACCAGATGCGGAGCCTTGGCGCCAAGGCCGCCGCCCCCCCCTCGCCCACCAGGCGCCTGACCGGGAGCGCCATCTCGACCACCTGAGGCCTGACCACGCGCACCTCCTCGGCCACCGGGGCCCTGACTGGGCACGCCCGCCCGGCCAGCGGGATCTTGCGCAGGCGGGGCCGCGCCTCGTGGCGCCTGCTGCGCGAATGACGTGGCCGCCACGATCGCGATCGACACGGTGATGCTGGCCAGCAGCACGGCGATCGCGCCAACTCGATTCGTTCTCATCGGCGACCTCAACGTGACGCTGAATTGGTCGTGCGTGGCAGTGTTGCGAAAATCGACTCCACAAACTGCTCGCCGGTCCATTCAGGCTTCGAATATCGCCGGTCGTAATCGAATGGGACCTTGGCCGCTTTGATCTGATCGAGGGTCCTCCCTTTGGTCATCAGGTCCTGGACGCGGTCCCGGATGATGACGATCATGTCGCGGTACTCCACCACATCGGCCTCATCTGCAATGCGGCCGTGGCCGGGAATGATATACGTGCCGCCTTCCTGCTTCTCGCGCGGAATGGCGAGGTCGATGATGTGGTTCAGCGCGCTGATGGTGCCGTTGACCGTTCCGCCCGCTCGCGGGTCGATGCGAGGATACGTCACCGTCGAAAAGACATCTCCCGCGCTGATCACGTCGGAGCGGCGGAAGAACACGACGCTGTCCCCATCGGTAAGTGCCGCCGGTTCATGAAAAATCTGGATCGCTTCGTGGTTGAACAGCTCGTGTTCAGGAGCGAAGTAGGTTTCCGTGGGGTGCGCACGGAACGGGACGGCGGGGCTGCCGCGCAAGCCGCTCAGGACGGCCAGCACGTGTTCGTGGGCGATGATGGTCGCTCCGTCCGCCGCGCCGGGAAGCAGAAATCCGGCACCGGCGGCGCGGCCGCCGTACGGCCGGCCGGACAAGGACAGCGCCTCGTTGCCGCCGGTATGGTCCCGACCGGCCTGCGTGTTGATGATGAAGCGAACCGGCCGGGTCGAAATCCGCCGAATCGCCGCAATGAACTGCCCGCTGGCGTCTTCGCGCCCGGTGTCGACCAGAACGACGGCATCTTCGCTGGCCTGGACCGTAATGTTGGCGCTCGTGCTGTTGTTCGGTCCGCCAGGACCGAACAACACGGACACGGCTCCCTGAACGGGAAGCACGGTGACGTCGCCGCTGGTTGGCGTCTGCGCGGCGACCTCGGGCCATGAGAACGCGACGGCCGCGGCGATGGTGGCGGCGGCAGCGAAGATCGAGCGGAAGATATGCAGGCTCATGGCTGTGTTTTCAACTGACGCGCGAATTCGGGATACATCGTGTGGGCACCGCCGGGGAGCGCGGGTTTCGGTACACCGATGGCGACGCCGGACTCCAGAAAGGGATTCTGACCTGGCAGGTAGTGAGGGACCTGATGCTCTGGAACATCGAGCTCCACCGCCGGGCGGCAGGGATAGGCATTCAGCTCCTGATTGGGCGCCGATGCGAAGTTGCGGGTGCGAACCCACGGTTCGGTCAGATAGACGGGATCTTCGACGATCGTGGTGATCGTCAGGATGTTATCGTGCCGGGCGTAATATTCGACGACGGTCGCCTGGTCACTGCGCGGAACGCCGTTGCGCTCCAGATACGCCATCTTGAGGTGCGTCGTCGTGACCTTCAGCAGGGTGCCGTCCCACTCGCCCGTGGAGAACCCCTGCCACGTATGCGGCGCCCCTTCCGGCGGATGTGGACGGCCATCCATCCAAATCGTGCGTTCCTGTTGCTGCCACTCGTTGAGCTGGCCCCAGGCAATGACCTCTTGTGAGGGACTGTCCTTGACCTTCCAGATCCGCATGTTGCCGAACGTATACGCCATGTCCATCGGAAACGGGATGCACTGGCGCTCGGGCATCGCGTAGGCCGAGGCCATCCAGCTTTCGGCCTTCATCCGCGCTTCGGCATTGATCGGCAGTCCCTGGAACTCTCCCACGCGCTGTCCGGGACCGCGCCACGGCAGATCTTCGTGCATTCGATTCGCCCATTCGCCAGACAAATCCACCGGGATCTGGGCGAAGGCCATCCTGCTGGTTCCGCACAAAATGCCGACAACGATGAGGCAGGTGACGATCCGAGCACGCATCCTGAGGTCCTCTTCGATAAAGGTTCAGACTCGCGAGACTGTATCACCATACGTCGTGAGATGCAGAATTGATTCATGCCAGGCAATAAAATGGGACCCCGCCTGGACCAGCACACCTCCTCGACGGCAGCGTCAGCGGGCTGCCGCGCGGACGTTCGGGCCCCGCGCGGGACGGGCCGTCTTGCGCGGGCGCTGTACCGCCGACTGCTTCGCAGGGGCTGCGGACGGAATCGCCGGCCGCCAGAGCAGTTCGTACGGGCCGTGCGGCAGGTCTTCGAAGGCCGCCAGCGACGAGGTGAGAAATTCGGTACGGAGGGCCGTTTCGTGCTGTCTGATCGTGTCGAGCACGAGGCGCATCAGCGCGGAGGCAGCCGGCGTCACGTGCCGTGACTTGAGCGCGATCAGGCCGATCGACATCGAGAGCGCCGGTCGCAACGGCCTCGCCTTCAACCGTGCCAGAAAACGGTCCGAAATAACGCCGCTCGGCACGATGCCGACGCCCACGCCGGCGCTCGCGTGACTGAGGACGTCCAGGAAGCCAGGCACGATCACGGAGTGCTTCAGCCAGACGCCGGCCGACGCGGCCGCGCCGTCGAGCACCCGGCGCGTGTACGTGTCGGGCGGCAGCGAGACGAGCGGCGTTCCCTGCAGCTCCGCGAGTGAAATGGACGCTTTCTTGTTGCGCCCCAGAGGATGGTCGTGGGGCAGGACGACGTACATCGGCTCTTTGCGCAGCGTGATGCGATGCACCGTGTCTGGAAGCGTATCGACGTAGGTAATGCCGAAATCGCACTGACCGCTGACGACGCGCTCGAGCACGTCGGTGAACGGCCCCACGTGAACCTGGAGCTGGACCTCCGGGCGCGTCGAGAGATAGTCATGGAAGATCGGGGGAAGCATCTCGTGGGCGAACACGCCAAATGTGGAGATGGCGACCTGCCCCCGCTGTTCGGCGGCGACTTCGCCCAGATCCTGCAGCGACAGTTGAAGGTCGCTGAGCAGCCGCTGCGCAATCGCCACGAACGCGCGCCCGGCCGGCGTGATGTCCACACGCCGCGTCGTGCGTTCGAACAACCGGACGCCGACCACGCGCTCGACCCGCTTCACCGTCCGGCTCAGTGTCGGCAGGCCAACCTTCAGCAGCCGGGTGGCGGCGACGAAGCTGCCGCTGTCGGACACCGCCACGATCGCCAGGAGCTCCCTGACACTGAGGTCCGGGAGATTCGAGATGTCCATTCGATTGTTGCCTCAAACGGAAGTATATCGTATCAATCGCCGCCGTCTGATCCGGGGCGCCCCGGTCCGGAACGAAGAAGGGTGCGGCGCTCGCGCGACGTGAGCCCTTTCGGGCTGACGAACGCAGCGTCGAGTGATAAGGTAGGGCCCGCACGGAGTTCTCGACGATGAGGGATCGGAAGGCGCTGATCGAGCGCGCGTTCGCGCACTACAAGCTCGCCACGCTGGACACGTACCTGGAGCTGTACCACCCCCAGGCAACGCTGCACTTTCTGCCGCCGGGTCTTCCTCAGGGCCGCGAGGGATCGCGGCTGCGCGATGTGCTGCTGCTGACCGCGTTTCCCGACGGGAAGGTGGTGTTCGAGGATTGGGTCATCGAGGGGGACCGGTACGCCGCGCGGTTCAGGTTCGACGGCACCCATCGCGGCGAGTTCATGGGCGTTCCGCCGACCCATCGGCGTGTCTCGGTGACCGGCCTCACCATCTTCCGGTTCGAGGGCGATCAGGTCGTGGAGCGATGGAGCGAGATGAACTACCTGGGCCTCCTGCAGGCGTTGGGAGTCTTCCCTTTTCCGCATTAATCCCCGCGACGAGCGCGACGGCCAATCGGGATGCGTCCCGGCGAGTCGGCCGGTACGCGGCAAACTCCGGCTTCGTGGCGTCGAGGATCTCCAGCAGCGCCTGCCGGTCCTCGTGTGTCAGGTGACGGTAGCGGCTGGGATTCGCGCCCGACAGCACCTCGGCAATCCGCGCATAGACCTCCGCCTTCACGGCTTCAGGCAGCGCCTCGAACGCGCGCGAGTAGATCATGTAGCTCAGGGGGTGCTGGAACAGCCGGTTCTTCAGGTCGAGCTGGTACAGGGAGCGTCCCATCGCGTCCGTCGGCGCCCGGGCGGAGAACCATTCGGCGTATCCCGACGTGCCGATGATCCTCTCCGGGATCTCCGCCTCGTCCACGAACAGCATGTAGTCGACCAGCTCCGCGACCGTCTCGCTCATGCTGAACGGCACGATCTCCGGGGTGCGGTACGCGGCGGCCGCGCGCGTGATCAGATTCGTGAGCCGTGTCTGATGCTCGAGGACCATCAGCGCGACGATGTCGCTGTACAAAGCGGGGTATCCGCGGGTGTCGAACTGGTCGTACAGCGATACGAGCCACCCCTGCCCGAGACGGTTGCCGTCGTGCCTCCATCGCCGTGAGAGTCCCGTCACGTACCAGCTGCCCCACCGCTCGCGCAGCGGCGTCCGGTGATCGGTCACAACGCCGGTCGACGAGCCGATCGGCGAGCTCAGCACCAGCAGGCCAGGGACATCGAGGGTGCGCGGCGATTGGTGGCAGGCCAGGCAGGCGGCGTCCTCCTCGAACTGCGGGATCTGCCGTGTCGACTGTGCGAGCGTGTAGAACACCGGCCCTCGCGCCGGTGAGTACGCGGCCACTTCGATTGTCGGGGCGCCGGGGACCCAGGCAACGGCGACGTCATCGTTGAAGAAAATGGCCCGGGGATACATGTCGCTGATCAACGGCCCGTGCAGGCTCGCCTGCGAGAAGGTGACCACCTGCGACGCTCGCGGGACGCCGAGCAGGTCCAGCACGGACGGCAGATAGCCGTGTCGCGGTCCGAAGCCGAGCGTTGCGCGCCCCGTTCGCAGCGCCCGGTTCAGTTCGACGACCGGATCCCCGCCTGCCGGCGTCATCCGGCCCTCGTCGAGGGGGGCAGTACTGGCGGCGATGCCATTCGCTGCGAGGCCTCGCAGGGTGAGCGCGGTACCCGACAGGAGCACAGCGATCAGGAAAATCAGCTTCGGTCGCATCGGGGGCCCCCTAGGCGCGCGGAGCGCGCCAAGAGATACTGGCAACCAGCCAAGGGCTCTGCCGGGACATCAAGGGCGGAGCCCTTGGCTGGTCAATACGGCCGGCGCCGGTTGCGTAAAGCGCGACGCGATGATCGGGACGTTCGGCTGCACCTCGATCAGCTCGATCGTCGCCTGCCCGGACGTCCAGGTCACGATCCGCTTGAACGGCATCTTCACTCCGGCTACCTCGCGGTAGTCGTCGTAGTCGATCTGGGTCGGGACGACACCGATCATGGTGGTGGTATAGCGAAGGACACGAGCAAGCAGCCCCGATTCGCTGTCGAAATACAGCTTCATTCGCGCTCCGGTTGCGCCCGTGCCCTGCAGGACGTGAACGGTCCTGTCGCCAATCGCGGTGATCGGAAAGTCCGCGCGCCACCCGGTCAGGGCCTGGCTGATGCCGGCAGGAAACGCAAGGTCCGCCTCGAGCTTGGCCCCGTCGAGCTCGCCTCCTGGTGCGAGCGGCAGGAGCGGCACGGGCCTGTCCACCGCGGCGACCCAGCCGCGGCTTCCATCGAACACCGTGGTGTTGATGCCATTCTGGGTATGGACAACGACTGTCCGCTGATTGGGCGCTTTCACGAAAATTTCGTACGGGACCTTCTGATCGTACGTGTCGTAGCCCCGATACGTTCCGCTGGCGACGAAGCTCGTCAAGGCCGACAGACGTTCGGTCCCACCCACCGCCTGGACGTATCGCTCCAGGGTTTCGCTGGCCGGGGGGCTGCCTGCGTCCGGCACCGGTTCGACGAGGTTCGGGTCCTCCAGGGGAAGGCTGTACTGCCTCAACAGGCTCGGAACCGGTTCGGGTCGATTCCCACCGTTGTGGCACGAGTTGCACGTCACGACGCGGGCGCCGCCGAAATGGGTCTGGTTGATGGCATTCACCATCGCAATCATCTGGCGCGCCCGCCGCTTGCGCGGCGTGTCGTCCGCGAACCTTTCCAGATCGATGAGGCTCTCCTCGACGTGACAGTCGGTGCAGTTGGCTCCGACGGCCGCGGCGATGAAGCCCATCGTGTCCCAGAACTCGCCGACCGGGATCCCGCGCAGGAGCTGTACGTTCTTGAAGACCTCTTCGGCCATGACCTGCCGCGCCGCGTCCGTCGCCTCGGGACGCTGAGCCGCCACGCCTGCCGGCTGGCCACTCGGCCTGCCGGCCATCAGGACGATCAGGACGGCTGAGGTGGGCACCACCACTCCAGGGACGGACCACCGGGCCAGCAAGCCACGTTTCATACTGGGGTACCTCCTTCGCGTCCTTCGGCGGCGCCTGTCCCAGGCGGAACAATCCTCGCGTTGTTGACAAGGTCCGGGCGGCGGTTGTAGCTTACCAGACCTTACAACAGGCTGGCACATTACTGCGCGAAAGGAAACACAGCGATGAATACGCAGCGGTGCACACTTCTCCTTGGCGCGTTCCTGCTGGGCGTAGTGGGCCTTCTGTCGGCGCCGCTTGCCGCCCACCATGGGAGCAACATCTCGTACGACACCGAGAACCCGTGGATGACGACGGCCACGGTGGTCAGTTTCGAGTATCGGAACCCTCATCCGTGGATGACGTTCACCCGTGTGAACGACAAGGGCGAGGTCGAGGAATGGACCGGGGAGCTCGTCACCAACCCCACGTTCCTGCTCCGCGCGGGCTGGACGAAGAGCCGCTCGGAAGCGGCGCTGAAGCCTGGCACCGTCGTCGAGTTGACGCTGGCGACCGCTCGAGCCGGCGGGTTCAACGCCGTGGTCCGCACGATCCGGAACGAGCAAGGCGAGCTCATTGTGAATTCAGGAGGTCGGGGTGGCGATGCCCCGGCGGCCCCTGGCGAGGCTCCCGCACGTGGCCGCGGCGCGGGCGCACGCGGCGGCGGCGCGGGCCAGCAGTAGCGCGTTGCGTTCTTCAGGAGGAGTGCTTATGAGGCCCCGTGTCCTGATCGCATCCATCTCGTTACTCGTGGTGATTCCACTGCTGGGCGCTGCACAGCAAGGGGGGCGCGGTGCCGGCCCGGCTGGCCAGGGCGCCGGCGGAGGCGGGAACGTGCTCGGTCGTGGGGCGCCGCCCCTTGCTCCCGACACTCGACCGTTCGATCCACGTGATCTGTCGGGGGTGTGGCTCGGCAACCAGTACGGGTTCAACGCGACCTACGAGCCGCCGATGACGCCGGAAGGTCGGAAGAAGTTCGACGCGCAGATGCCGGCGTACGGCGCAAGGATTGGAACGCCGGCGGCGCAGAACGCCAGCGTGCCGCGCGGCCGCCGGCGCGCGCGCCCGCCCGCCCAGGGCAACGACTACGTCGGCGCCTGCAACCCTCTCGGATTGGTTCGGTTGCTGCTGTACGACCCTGCGCCCATGGAAATGATCACGGTGCCGAACCGGATCATTCAGCGATTCGAGTGGACGTGGGATCACCGTGAGATCTGGGTCGATGGCCGGCCGCTGCCGGATGTCGACGCGTACCTCCCGCGCTGGACTGGCTATTCAGCGGGAAGGTGGGGGGGAAACACGCTCGTTGTGACCACGGTGGGTCTGGACGATCGGCAATGGCTCGATCATTTCGGCTACCCGATCAGCGACCAGGCGCGACTGGAAGAGCGGTGGACCCGTACGTATTACAACATCATGGAACTTCGGATGACCGTGACTGACCCGCGCATCTACACGGAGCCGTGGAACAGCGATCTCGTGACCTTCCGGTTAGCGGAAGCGACGGATCTCGCCGCAGGTACCGGGTGGGCGAGCCTGGTCGAAGACAAGTGCGTCCCGTTCGACGAGGTCGAGCAGTACAACCGCAATGTCAGGAACCCTGCGGGGGGCGTGCCGGGCGTTGACAATCAGGCAAAGTAGGCGATGGTCCGTGTGAAGTGGGCGACCTGCGTCTGGCCGTCCGTGGCGCTCGCGATTGTCGGCGCACACAGCCCGGCGTCAGCGCAGGTCGACCTCGCCGGCGAGTGGGCCAATCGTCTGCACGAGGATCAGGCGTACCGCGGCCCAGGGCCGGAAGTGGGCGAGTATCAGGGCTTTCCCATCAACGAGGCTGCGCGGGCGAAGGCGGAAAGCTGGGATGCGTCCGTGTACACACTGCCGGAACGGCAGTGTATCCCGTTTGCGGCCGACCACGGGTTGACCATCAGCAGCGTCCGGATCACGAGGGAGGTGGATCCGGTCTCCCAGGAGATCATCGCGTGGCGGGTGCATCACGAATGGCAGGCGCAGACGCGCACGATCTGGATGGACGGCCGGCCGCATCCGCCGGAGTGGGCCCCGCACACGTGGCAGGGCTTCTCCACGGGCGAGTGGGTGGGCAGCCTGCTGAAGGTGACGACCACGCACCTGAAGATGGCCTTCATCGACCGCAACGGCGTGCCGCGCAGCGACCGGGCGACACTGACTGAGTACTTCGCGCGCCACGGCGACTACCTGACGATCATCCAGATCATCGAAGACCCGGTCTATCTCACGGAGGCGTTCGTTCGCGACCGCACGCTCGTGTACAACCCGGGCGGCCGAATGGGTGGCTACTCCTGTCGGCCGGCGGTGGAGATCGTGACACGCGAGCCCGGGCATGTGCCGCATTACCTGCCCGGCACGAACCCGTTCCTCGACGCCGCCACCGAAAAGTGGGGAGTACCGCCCGCGGCGACGCGCGGCGGCGCCGAGACGATGTACCCGGAATTCGCGCGGCGTCTGCGCGCTGATCCCGGACAGCGGCGGGTAGCGAAGTCACGGTAACGGGGATCGGCGCATGTCCTCTATCGGTCGAAACGCGCGGCTGTCCGCATTTCTCATCACAAGTGTCGCGGCGGCGCTGATTGGACCGCTGTACGGCTCCGAACGAGGATCTTGTACCCGTTGCGCGCCCCCGGCGCTGAGCCGTAGAGCGGTCCTAGCGCGCGAAGCGCGCCAAGCAAATACTGCCAACCAGCCACGGGCGACGCGGGATATCAAGGGCGAGCCCGTGGCTGGTTCGTCGGGGGCCGCTCAGCGGCCGCCGGCGTCCGGCGTACCGGACGCGCAGCTCCTCCCGGCCTTTCACGTCCAGGGAGCCGTCCACCTCGTCGTGGGACCGATCGCGAACTCGGTCGTACACGTGGGCGAATGGGAAACGCTCGTCGTGGACACGCAGCCCGAGGCGCTCGCGTCCGCGCTGCTGGCGACGGTGCGGTCCATCACCAGCAAGCCGATTCGGTACATCGTCAACACGCACGCGCATCCGGACCACACGGGCGGCAACGCGCTCGTGTCCAGAGCCGGCAACACCATCGGTGGCAACAATGCCACAGGGATCGCCGGAGTCAGCGATGCGACGTCACGCGCGTCGATCGTGGCCCATGAGAATGTGCTGACGCGGATGAGCGCGACCGCAGCGGGCCCGAACCCCATCCCGTTCGACGCCTGGCCCACGGATACGTTCTTCGTGGACAGGGACGAGATTTTCGTCGACGAAGCGGTGCGGATTCTTCACCAGCCGGCGGCGCACACGGACGGCGATGTGATGGTGTTCTTCCGCCGCTCGGATGTGATCGTCACTGGCGACGTGTTCTCGACCGTGACCTACCCGGTAATCGATGAGGCCGCCGGAGGGACCATCAATGGCGTGATTGCGGCGCTCAATCGGATTCTGGACCTGGCGGTGCCCGCCGCCAAACAGGAAGGCGGCACCTACGTGATTCCGGGCCGCGGGCGTGTCGCCGACGAGGCGGACGTCGTCGAGTACCGGGACATGGTCACCATCATCAGGGATCGAGTGCAGGACCTGAAGAGCAAAGGCATGACGCTCGCCCAGATCCAGTCGGCCAGGCCGACGGTCGACTACGATCCCCGTTACGCGACGTCGGAGTGGGACGCGGACAGGTTCGTCGCGTCGGTGTACAACACGCTGCCGTCCTCCAGACGCGGGAGTCACTGAAGCTCATGAATAAGCCTCGTCGTCACACGGGCTGACTAGGAGTCGTACCATGCGGGCGTCCTTTTTTAGCTCTAAATCCGTTGCGATACTCGTCTCTCTCGTGCTCACCACCGCGTCTGCGGCGCTGGCGCAGCAACCCGCGTCCAGTGTTGATTCGCGCTGCTCGGTGACGGTGCCGCCGCCGGCAGCCGGCGCACCCGGCGGCAGGGCAGGCGCGCCTGGGGCCCGAGGCGGCGGCGGCGCCGCCGCCGGAGGACGTGGCGGCGCGCAAAACCCTCCGCCCATTACCGCGGAATCGACGCGCCTGACCAAGGTCCGGGACGACGTCTATGTGATCCAGAACGTCAACAACGTCGTCGCCGACATCGGTGCGTTCGGTGGAAACATTACGATCTATGTGACCGACGACGGGGTCATCCTGGTCGACTCGAAAAACGATCGCATGCATGACGACGTCGTCGCAAAGGTGAGGTCGTTGACCGACAAGCCGATCGAGTACGTGATCCTCACGCACAATCACCAGGATCACAGTGGGGGAGCGGCGAAGATGCAGCAGATCGGAGCATCCGTGATCATTTCACGCGACGATCGCCTGCACATGGTACGCGGTAATCAGCCTGGTCTGCCGCAGTTCGCCTATTCCCGCGATGCGGTCTTGTTCCTTGGCGGGAAGGAGGTTCAGCTGAAGGAATACTGCGGCCATACTCGCGGCGACACCGTCGTGTACCTGCCCGCCGCCCGCGTGGTCGCCGTTGGCGACCTGGTGACGACGCCCGACTCGATTCCGCAGATCGTCAACTACGGTGACGGCGGCAACTGGACGGATATGGGCAAGACGCTCGACGCAATCGCCGCCCTGGACTTCGACTTCATGGTCGGTGGGCACGGGCCGGTACTCACGAAGCAGGAATTCCTGCAGCATCGCGACAAGGTGGCGGGAATTCGGGAGCGCGCCCGGGTGCTCGTCAAGGAGGGGCGCAGCCAAGAAGACGTGGCCCAAACGCTGTTGCGCGAGCTCAACTGGGGTAGTGGACCCGCGGCGGGGAACATCCCCGGGATGATGGTGGAATTCCGCTAGGCGACGTCCAGACCACTACCCGATATGAAATGGTTTGACGTATAAAGTACGTATTGAGCGATTTAGCAGTCCACCACGACTTCGAAGGGGTGGTGTTCGTTGAGCCCGTCACACATGAGGATCGCAGCCATGAAGCGTATGAGCCGTTCTTGCGGAATGGGAGTGCTGGCCGCCGCGCTGATCGCCGGCGGCGCTGCCTCGGCGTCCGCGCAGCAGACGCTGGTCGGCAACTGGGGTCCCATCATGCACGAGGACCAGCCGGAGCGTGGCGGCGGCCCGCCGATGGCCGACTGGGCCGGCCTCCCGCTGAGCGAGGAAGGGAAGCTGCGCGCGCAGAGCTGGAACTCGGCGATCCTGACCGTGCCCGAGCACCAGTGCAAGCCGCATCCGTCCACCTACGGGTATCGGGGCATCGGCGGCCCGCGCATCGACCGCATCACCGATCCCGTCACGTTCCAGGTCACCGGGCTGTCGATGCACATTCCGTGGATGGAGCAGCGGCGCACGGTGTGGCTCGACGGCCGGCCGCATCCGCCCGAGTTCGCCGCCCACACCTGGCAGGGGTTCTCGACGGGCCGCTGGGAGGGCAACACGCTGGTGGTGGACACCACGCACCTCAAGATCGGCTGGGCACGCCGCAACGGCGTGGCCCTCAGCGACGACACCACGATGCGTGAGTACTTCATCCGCCACGGCGACATCCTGACGCACATCTACGTGATCATGGACCCGCACTACTTCGCCGAGCCGATGATCAAGACGAGCGGTTTCCGGCTGCTGCCCAACGACAACCTGAACCCGTACCCGTGCCAGAGCGTGGAGGAAGTGGACCGGCCACGCGACGCGGTGCCGCACTACCTGCCGGGACAGAACCCGTACGTGCGCGAACACGCCGCGAGGTACCACCTGCCGCTCGAGGCAACGCTCGGCGGTCCGGAGACCGCGCTGCCCGAGTTCATCAAGCGGTTCGACACGTCCGAAACGATGCGGCCGCCGCGGA
>JACQTK010000300.1 GCA_016210845.1 Acidobacteriota bacterium
CCGAGCTGTGGAAGAGCAGCTCGCCCGTCTCCGGGTGCCAGATCTGGAACCAGGGCAGGTCGTCCGGTGCGACGAGCTCCACGGAGAACTCGGGCTCGCTCCACTCGACCATGCCGTCCGGCGTGTAATAGATGGTGGCGAGGATCCACTGGAAGTCGCGGCGCAGCTGCCGGTCGAGCGCCTCGGACTCGCTGCGGCCGACGAAGGCGCTGATCGCCGCCGCGTACACACCCAGGACGATCGCCATGGTGGCCAGGTACCACAGGGTCAGCCGGACGCGCACGCTGTGCGACCGCCACCAGCGCGTCATGGCTCGCCCTCACGCAGCATGAAGCCCACGCCCCGCACGGTATGAATCAGCTTCGGGCCCTGCTCGGCGTCGATCTTCCGCCGCAGGCGGGCGATGTGGACGTCGATCACGTTGTCGAGCGGCGTGGTGCGCGCCGTCTCCTTCCACACGTCGCGGGCGAGGGTCTCGCGCGAGACCACCTGGTCCTGGTGGCGCAGCAGGTACTCGAGCAGCTCGAACTCGCGCACGGTCAGCTCCACGGGGCGCCCGCCGCGCGCGACCTTGCGCGTGATCAGATCCATCTCGAGATCTCCGGCCGTCAGCCGCGGCGCCTCGGCCACGCGGCCGCGGCGGACCAGCGCGCGGATGCGGGCCACCAGCTCGGCGAACGCGAACGGCTTCACGAGGTAGTCGTCGGCGCCGGTGTCGAGCCCCTTGACACGATCCTCGAGCGTGTCGCGCGCGGTCAGCACCAGCACGGGCGTCTTCAGGCCGCGCTCCCGCATCGCCTCGAGAATCTCCAGGCCGTCGCGGCCGGGCAGCGTGAGATCCAGCAGCACGGCATCGAACTCTTCCGTATTGATGCGAAAGAACGCACCCTCGCCCGTGTGCTCGACGACCACGTCGTAGCGCTCGCCCTCCAGCCCTTCCCGAAGGGCGTTGGCCACTTTCTGTTCGTCCTCGACCACGAGCACGCGCATTCAGAGAGAATTGTAACGCTCCCACAATGTCGGTGCCTGGTGCCTGATGCTTGGTGCCTGGTTGGAGTGGGTGCTCGGGGCATGATAGGAGTTGGTGCTGGGTTCCTGGCGGTGCCTGGTACGGCACCAGGCACTATCCAAGCCCAGGCACCAACCCCAACGAAGCACGAAGCACCAAGCACCAGGCACTGACTCGAATGGGGCCTCCACCTCCTGCGCTGCTCGAAACGATGCGCCTCGAGGACGGCCGCGTCGTGCGTCTCGATCGGCACCTCGCACGCATGGGCGGTTCGGCGAGGGCCTTCGGCTGCGCGTGGGACGAGGCGCGGGTGCGGACGGCGGTGGAGACCGCACGCGCGGGACACCCCGCGAGGTGCTGGCGGCTTCGGCTCGTCGTGGACCGCCACGGCGAGCCTGATGTGACGTGCACTCGACACGACACGACCCAGGGAACGCCGTGGCGAGTGGCGCTGGCCTCGTCGCCGATCGACGACCGCGACCCGTTCCTCTTTCACAAGACGACGAACCGCGCGATGTACGACGCCGCCCGCGCCGCAAGGCCCGACGCAGACGAGGTGCTGCTCTGGAATCAGCGTGGCGAGATCACCGAGGCGACCATCGCCAACGTGGTGGCCGAGCTGGACGGCGTGCGGGTGACGCCGCCGGTCAGCTCGGGCCTGCTCCCTGGCGTGTGTCGCGCGGAGCTCCTCGAGGCGGGCCTGCTCCGCGAGCGGGTGCTCACGAAGGACGACTTCGTGCGCGCCTCGCGCATCTGGCTGATCAACAGCCTGCGAGGGTGGATCCCTGCGACGCTTGTCCCCTGACGTGTCAGCCAGCACGCGCACCGTAGGCATCGCGCACGCTAAAGCGTGCGCTCTACAGGTGGATAGGCTATCCCCCTGTAGAGCGGCGGCTTTAGCCGCCGCGACGGCACGGCTGTAGCCGCCGCGACTCAGAGCGGTTCCACCGTCACCACCGCGTTGTAGTCGGGCTCCTGCGAGTCCGGGTCCACGGCGGGACCGAGGAGGACGGTGCCCTCGGGCCAGTGAACCTCGAGATTGCCCGGCCGGATGGGCGCGCGCAGGACACGGCCTTCGAAGGACCCGAACGTCGACCGCAGGCGAAGGGCGGCCCCGGTGGACAGCGACAGCGCGTCGGCGTCGGCGTCGCTCATCAGGATCGCGTCGCGCGCGGCGCCGGTCAACGGATCCACTTCACGCTGCACCATCGAGTTGAACTGCTTGCCGCGGCGCGTCGAAAGCAGGAACGTCCCGTCATCACGATGCCTGCCGCGTGGCGACACGGCCATGAAGTGCGCCTTTCGGTCCGGCGTCGCGAACTCCCCGTCCGCGTACAGCACGCGTCCGCCCCACTGCACCTGATCGCCTTTCGCCCGCAGGCGTTCGATGCCCGCGTAGAGGGGCACCGCCTTCGCGATCTCGGCCCGAATGGCGGCCGCGTCGGCACACCGGATGCGGGCGGCGCGCTCGGGCCACGCGCGCGCGGCCGCCTCCGTCATGGCCCACCACTCGGGACGCGCCTGGCCGATGCGCCGCCCTGGTACCTCTGGCGAGAACACGATCCGACGCTCCGTGGTCGTCTCGGTGCCGCCGCCCGGGGACTCATAGCGGGTGGTCGCGGGCAGCAGCAGCACGGTGTCCGCCGGGTCGACGAGCATGGACGTGGACGGGACCAGGTCCTGGTGAATGCGCAGGCGCGGCCGTTCCAGGGCTCGGCGGACGACCGCGGGCTGCGGCAGCGTCTCGAGAAAGTTGCCGCCGACGATCCAGAAGAGGTCGAGCGCACCCGAGGCGGCGGCGGCCACCATCTCCGTCGCCGCGTACCCTTTCGAGCGGGGCACGGCGAAGCCCCAGAGCCGCTCCCATCGTTCGAGCGTGCCGGCCTCCACGGACGGCGTGCACCCGACTTCCGCGCCCCCCTGCACACCCGAGTGGCCGCGGATGGGCATCACGCCGCGGTGCTGACGCCCTGGGAGGCCGCGCGCCAGCGCCACGTCAATCAGCGCGCGAATCGTCTCGACGCCGTGCGCGTGCTGCGTGAGCCCCATCGACCAGACGAAGATCGCGTTGGGCCTGTCGACGAGCAGCAGGGCGAAGTCGCGCATGCGCGCCTCGGGGGCGCCGCTCTCCTCCTCCAGCGCCCGCCAGTCCAGGCCACTGACGCGGTCGCGGATCTGCTCCCACCCTCGCGTCCGCTCGCGGACGTATGGCTCGTCGACGCCGTTGGCCTCGTTGAGCGCCTTCAGCACGCCGATGAGGAACGCGAGGTCGCCGCCCGTGTGGACGTCGAACCACTCGTCGGCCAGCCGCGTGCCGAACAGCGCGCTGTTGGCGATGGAGGGGATCCAGTAGCGCGCCAGCCCGGGCTCGCGGTAGGGGTTCACCACCGCGATCCGCGCGCCGTTCCGTCTCGCGCAGTAGAGGTACTTGGTGGTGACCGGCTGGTTGTTCGGCGTGTTCGACCCGAAGAAGACGATCAGGTCGGCGCCGAGCCAGTCCACGTAGGAACAGGTCGAGGCGCCGCGGCCGAGCATCGCCTTCATCGCCGCGGTCGATGCGGCGTGGCACAGCCGCGCGGAGTTGTCGATGTGACTGGTGCCCGCGCAGCGCGCCGTCTTCTGCGCCGCGTAGTACACCTCGTTGGTGATGCCGCGCGACGTCAGATAGAACGCCATCCGATCGGGCGGCGTGTCCCGCAGCCCGGCGGCGGCGACCTCCAGCGCCTCGTCCCACGTGACGACGCGAAAGCCGGCCTCGCCGCGGCGCCGCACCATCGGCTCCGGCAGCCGGCCGAGATCGCGGAGCTGTGATGACGTCATCCCCCGAAGGGCGTCGACGTCGCGCAGGACGCGCACGTCGAGCGCTGGCGCGGTGTTCAGCCGCATCAGCTCGAGCCGCACCATGCAGAGGTGGATCCCTGGAACGGTCCAGTCGCGCAGCCCAGACGTGCCGAGCGCGCAGCCGTCGCATACCCCGTCGCGCAGGATGCGCCACGCGTACGGCAGCTCGTCGCGGTTGTCCCACGCGACGCGCAGCATGTCGAGGTAGTGGCGCGGCTTCTGCTGGTTGAGGCCGGTTGGGACGAGGGAGACCCAGTGTCGCGGCATCGGTCCCTCACACAGGCCACAGAGCTCGCTTGAGTCGCGTAGGGCGGGCCTTCACGGCCCGCCCTGGCGCGGCGTAAAGCCGCGCCCTACGTGTGCGACTCGAGCGAGCTCCGGCATCAGAGCTCGATGCGCTCGGCTCCGGCATAGATATTAAAGGTGTCGCCGCGCACGAACCCCAGCAGCGTCACGTGGGCGCGCAGCGCCAGGTCGACGGCCAGGCTCGACGGCGCCGACACGGCCGCCACCACCTGAACGCCAGCCACTGCCGCCTTCTGGACGATCTCGAACGACGTGCGGCCGCTCACAAAGAGGAGATGGTCGCCGAGCGGAACGCGGCCGAGGAGCAGCTGCCCACCGATGACCTTGTCGACCGCGCTGTGCCGTCCCACGTCCTCGGCCACGCTCACCAGCGACGCATCCGCGGCGAACAGGCCTGCCGCGTGCAGACCGCCCGACTCCTCGAATCCCGACTGCACGGCGCGCAGCCGCGCGGGGAGCGCCGTGATGAGGCTGCGGGGAATCTTCCAGGCGTCTTCACGTGGCTCTGCTCGCGGGGGGCGAGCCACGGCGCCCCACGGCGCAGGCGCCGTGCGGACCCCGCGCTCAGGCTCGCCCGCGCGGACCTGACAAGGTCCGCGCCACGGAAGCTGTGGCAGGTTGCGCATCAGATCGTCGATCGACCGGCGTCCGCACACGCCGCACGAGCTGCCCGCTGCCACCAAGCGCCGTTCGGCCAGCCGCACCGCCGCGCGTTCTGCCGCACGTCCGGCCAGCCACACGTCGAGCACGTTGGGCTGCTCGGCCCCGTCGGCGTCCGCGCAATACCGCATCGCGCCAACGTCCTGCGCCCCCTGAATGACCTGCTCCGACAGGAGAAATCCCGCCGCCAGCTCGCGGTCGGCCCCTGGCGTCCGCATGATCACCACGAAGGGCGATCCGCCCAGGCGGATCTCCAGCGGCTCCTCCGCGGCGACGACATCGGGCAGACGCGCAACAGTGGATTCTCGGGCGCTCACGAGGTCAACTGGCCGAACCAGAGAAGATGGCGCCTTTGATTGGACCGCTACGCGGCCCCCAGCGCGACTTCTGTACTCGTTGTTGTTCCGCATAGCGGTCCCAGGCGCGCGGAGCGCGCCAGGCAGATACTGGCAACCAGCCACGGGCTCCGCGGGATATCAAAGCGGAGTCCGCGGCTGGTTCGTCATGCCGCTCGACACCATCTTACGCGCCCGGACCGCTATACGGCTCCGGACGAGAATTTTTCCCCGTGCGCGCCTGCGGTGTGAGCCGTATAGCGGTCCTCGGCGCGCGGAGCGCGGTAAACAGATACTGGCAACCAGCCAAGGGGCTCCGCGGGGATATCAAGGGGCGGAGCCCATTGGCTGGTTCGAACGGATAAGCTATAAGGGATCTGGCGCTCAATCTCGTGATTCTCGGGCCCCCAGGAGCCGGCAAAGGCACGCAGGCCGTGCGCCTGGCGCGGCGGTGGCACATTCCGCATATTTCCACGGGCGCGATCCTGCGCGAGGCCATCAAGGAAGGAACGCCACTGGGGCTGCAGGTCAAGGCGATCCTCGACAGCGGCGGCCTCGTCGACGACGCGCTCATCACGCGCATCGTCTGCGAGCGTCTGGAGAAGCCCGACGCCAGCAGCGGCTTCCTGCTCGACGGCTACCCGCGCACTGTGCCGCAGGCGCGCGCGCTGGACACGTTCATGGATGGGCGCGGGCCGCTGGTCGTCGCCGAGATTGTGCTGGACGACGCCGAGGTGCTGCGGCGCCTGGCCGCCCGGATGGTCTGCTCGGAATGCGGCAGAAATTCGCAGGACGATCGGGCGGTGGCGTCGTGCCACGACTGCGGCGGCCGCCTGGTGCCGCGGACCGACGATGCCGAGGAGGTGGTGCGGAAGCGGCTGGAGGTCTATCACCAGCAGACGGCGCCGCTGGTCGAGTATTACGAAGCGCGACCGACGTTCCGCCGCGTCGACGGCGATCGGCTCGTCGACGACGTGACCGAGGCGCTCGTGCGCGCGATCGAGGAGGTCACGTAGGGGCGACCCTTGTGGTCGCCCAGGGGGCGGACACAACGCCACACGTGGGCAGGCACAAGGCCTGCCCCTACCTGCACATCGGGCTACCGCAGGAACGCCGGACAGCCGGGGAACCAGTTGCCCTTGGCCACCATCTCCTGGCAATACTGCTTCACACGCTCGATGCCCGGCCTGACCATCCTGACGGTTTCCTCGAAGGTCATGATGTCCATGTGGACCGGCACCACCGTGTCCACGTCGATCTTGCGGTGGGTGATGTTGTCGAGAAAGCTGTCGCCCCACCACTGCACCTCTTCCGCCGCGGTCGCGATGTCGGCCTCGATGTAGATCTTGTGCTCGGGGATGTACGCGAACACGCCGTCGCCGATGTGGTTGTTCGCAATGATTCGGAAGATGTCCACCGTCATCGTCGCGTCCCTGAGCTGCAGGTGATCGTCGACGGGGATGAAGCTCAGCGTGCGGCCGCTGCGATGCAGGTCGTCCGGAAAATTCGGCGCCTTGCGATCGGTCATCTCCTTGAAGATGACGCCATTGTCGCGACGGGAAATGATCGTCAGACCTTCGGCCACCGCCTGGCGCAGGCCAGCGGTGTGATCGAAGTGGTGGTGCGACTGAATCAGCTGCGTGACGGGCTTGCCCGGCACGAGCTGCCGTGCCTGCGCAACGACCTGTCTCACGCGGTCAAGACCGCCGCCCGCCTCGAACAGCGTAATGTGATCCGCGAACTCGAGGGCGATGGTACCGCCGCCAAAGCGCCAGACGCCGCGCGCGACGTTGACGACCGGGATCTGCTGCTGACCGCCCCCGGCAGTGCCGCCTGCACGACCTCCGCCACCCCCACGACCTGCGCCGGCGGCCGCGCCGCCTGGACCAACCGTGCGCGGCGCGGGAAGCAGGCTCGCGATGTTCGGCTGCTGCGTGAGCGTCCCGGCGCCCAGCTGCGGCGGCCCCGCGAGCGTGCCGCCGAGCGGCGCAGGCGGGAACGTCGCGCTGGCGGCGAGGTTCGGGATGTCGCCGTCCACGTAGTAGCCATCCACGTACAGCTTCATGAAATCGACGTCGCGCCAATCGATCTTCGTCGTGTAGCCCATCGGCAGCTCCACGCCGCCGTACGGCTGATACCCGTAGAACGTCGTCGTATAGACGACCTCGCCGAGGTTCGTGTTCGGGCCGATCCAGGAGATCCAATGTGGCCGGTTCTCCGGCGGGCGGATGGCCAGCGTCATCCGATCGCCCTCCCGCAGCGTGAGGTCGACGAGCGTGAGGCCGTCCTGCTGGCGGCGGTTCGACACGGTGGCCGCCCCGGTCAGCGCCGCGCGCACCGCGGTCACCGGGTTCGCGTGCATCCACATGCGGCGGTCGCGCGCGTCGCCGCCGCGGGCAGCGGCCCCCTGGGCGTTGACGTTGTACGCGACGTCGCCGTCGAGCCCCTGCCGCTGCAGCGCAAAGCTGTGGCCGCCGTAGTTGGCAAACGGGAACAGGTCGTTCCGCCGTTCCTGGTGCAGCATGCGCATGTTCTGCACGTCGTAGATGCGGCGGTAGTCGTTCGCCGCAATGAACTTCTGCGGCGCGCCCGGCAGCGGCGAGATGTTGCCGCCGCCGTTCTGGTACGCGTACTGGGCGTAGCCGGTGAGCGTGATGTTGCGCAGCGCGCGCAGCCGCCCGGCGCCGCCGAGCGCGGCGGCCGCGGCATCGATGGCTTGCTGCGCCGTGGTGCCTGGCACCTGGCCCGCGGCGAGAGGATTCTGCGCATCCCCGGTGGCGACGACCAGCGACACCAGGGCAAGGGCGACCAGCATGATACGGGCAAATGGCTGCATGTCGATTACTCCTCGAGTCCATCACATCAACAAGATCCGTGGTCGGCGCGGGTCATCGCTGCTCGCCCGGCGCCACGAACGTCGTGGTCGTCGCACGCCTCGTGCTCCACTCGGCCACGACCTTCTCCAGCTCGGCGTACGGCTGCACCTGGGTTCCGTGCAGCGGAATGATACGGTCGATCTGCAGCCGCCGCCGCGCGATCTCTTCGGCCAGGCTGCGGACGTGCGGCTGGATCTGCGCGCCCGGATTCCACACATCGACCTCCGCATACAGCCGTTCACGGGGGAAGTACACGGAGAGGATTCCATCACCGTGCGTGCTGTTGGCCAGGTGATACAGCACCATCTCCACGTCCGCGTCCGCGATCGTGTACGAGTCGTCGAACGTGACCATCTTCAGCGGCCGTGGCGCCCTGGCCAGGGCGTCGGCCACGATCGTGTGCCGGCGGGCGACCGCTTCCTTGAACCACGCCTCGTTGATCCGATGCGTGATGATCGTCAACCCCTGCGCCACCGCGGACCTGAGACCACCCGTGTGATCGAAGTGGTGATGGGTGACGATCGCCTGAGTGACCGGCTTGTCCGGCACGAGCTCATTGGCCTTGGCCAGCAGCGCCTGCACCCGCGCATCGTTGCCGGCCACCTCCACGAGCGCCACATGGTCCGCGAATTCCACGATGAGGGTCGGGTTGCCGCCACCGGTGACGAACCAGATGCCCTTCGCCACCATCGTGGCCGTGAGGCTCACCGGTGCAGCCTGCGCGGGAGGGGCCCCGTTGCGCGTGGCCTCCGGCGCCGCCAGTCCTCTCAGGTCGGCGTCGAGCGTGTTCTTCATCACGCCGATGTCGTACTCGACCCACCGATCGAGCCGTGTGACGATGCGCTTGGGCAGGCGGATACCGTCGAGGTTCTCGTAGGCGCCAAACGTGGTGACCCGCTCGGTGTCGCCGAGATTCTGGTGGTACACCGCCGTGCGTACTGAGACCGGCCGACCGAGCGCGTCCACCGTCAGGGTCAGGACGTCTCCGTGCGCGGTCGCGACATCCACGCTCCGCATCCTCCCGTTTCGACGCAGATTCGTGACGCGCGCCACGGGAGCGAGCGCCGCGCGCACGATCGTCAGCGGATGCTGCAGCATTTCGATCCGTCGATCGCGGGCCACCTGATCGCCGAGCCGTGCGGGGGCGGCCGCGGCGCCGCCGGGGCCACCGCCCCGGCCGGCCGGCAGGTTGTAGGCCACGTCGCCGTCGAGGCGCTGTACCTGCCGCGCGTTGTCGAACACCGCCGGAAACGCCGGCCGCCGCGTGAACGACATTTCCATCCGGTTGTTCTCGAGGTCCAGGCCGCGCCGGTAGTCGGGCAGCATCCACAGGAGCGGATCCGCCTCCGGCGTCATCGCCTGGCCGATATTGGGATTGCTGCCGTACCCTTCGATGGTCAGCGTCCTCACCGCGAGAATGCGCTCCTTGCCGCCCAGTGCGGCCGCCGCCTCCTCGATGACCTGCATGGCGCGATTCGACTGACCCTGCTGCGGGGCCGCGCGAATCCCGCCCGCGGCCCGGACGATGACGGCCGCTATCGCGATGAGGATGAGAGCCGTGCGAGTACCCATGTTTCTCTCCGAAGTTCCCTTGTATTGACGTAGAGGCGGACCTTCAGGTCCGCCCAGGCGGGTCTGAAGACCCGCCTCTACGAGGCAAACAAGTGCACCTCAAGTCGTTCAGCGCGATCGGCACTCGAAGCTGGACGCCTCGGTGAGGCTGCCGCTGCCCTTGTACATCGCCACCTCGGGATACGGGCACAGCAGCACGGTGCGATCCTCCGTCCCGTTCGCACGGTGCGACGCCGTGAGCGGGCCCGGGGCGACCCCGCGCTCGACCCAGTCCTCGATCAGCCGCTGCGTGTCGAGTTCGTAGGCGTGCGCGCCGGTGCCGCCAAGGAAGTGACCCATCATGGGGATCATGTACAGCCGGATAGCGCTGCGCACCGAGTCCTCCCCCGTTCTGGCGACGACCCTCCTGTAGTAGTCCGTCTCGGCGGCGGGATTGATGGCCGTGTCAGCCCATCCGCCCCACATGATCAGCTTGCCCCCCCGGACGACCAACGCCGACAGGTCCGGATTGACGGCGTTCACCGCAGGATGCACGGCTTCGGCGCGCTCCACATCGCTGTCCCAGTTCAGCGTCCTCGGATCCCAGGTCGGGTCGTGAAACACGATGGACCGGAAGAACTCCACCGCGTACGCGTTGGCGTTCGGACCGTTGAACCCGCCCCAGCCCAGCTCGCTGCCGGGCATCAACGGTCCGAAGAGCCGGCGGCCCGTCCGGCTGTGAGTGGGCGGCGCATACATCTGACGCACGGCCTCCACCTGCGGCGCCGTGAGACACGTCGGTCGGTCCACGTCCTTGCACTGGAGCGCGCCCGGATCGATCTGGCACCGTTCAGAATCCCCAATCAAGCCGTCGCGCGCGCCGTCGAGGCCGTCGCACGCCGCGACAGATGCCTCGTGAAGGAGCCGCAGCTTCTCGGGCGAGAGGCGGCTTGCCTCGCTTCTGGTCGCGGCCTGCCATGCCCAGATGTTCGCAAGCGAGAAATGTGTGGAATCGGCCGCCACGCCGCCCACCACGACGCCGTCGAAGTCCTCGGGAAAGCGCTGCACGGCCTTCAGGCCCTGCCGTCCGGCGCCGCCGGCCCCGTTGAAATAGGAGTAGGCGGGCGGCCGACCGTAGTAGGCGGTGATGATGGCCTTCGCCCTGAAGACCGTCTCGTGCCACGCACGCTCGCCCCAGTCGATGATTCGTTCGTGATGCCCGCGGAGAAAGCCGCCGTCCTGCGGCGGGGTCCCCGGCGGCAGGCCGTTGTCGGTCGTGGCAGTCGCGTACCCGTTCCGCAGCGGACCGGCGAGGATCGCCGGGCTCATCGTGCCGCCGAAGAACGCATAGCCCGTGGCCAGAAACTTCTCGTTCCAGCCGTTCGCCGGCATCCACACCTCGATCCGGATGCTCGTATCGGGGCTGGTGCGCACGTCCGCCGCGACTCGGCAGAACGCGGGGAGGTCGGCAAACGGCGAGCCCGCAGGCTGTCCGCGGCCGCCGCCTCCCCGGCCGGCGCCGCCTGCCCGGGCGGGCGGTGGGGGCGGGCTGAGGGCACCGGCGGCGACGGCTTCGGCCGCGGTAATGGTGGTGTCGGGCAGTTTCAGGGACGCGAGGCTCTCGCACGTGGCGCCGAAGGCGGGCGGCGTGACGAGCATGCAGACAAGCGCCAGGACGGACACGCGCTGGCAAGGCATAGCCGACCCCAGGGTAGGTGCTCGAAAAGAAGACTCTGGCCGAATCGGAACACATTCTCGCGCAATTCACAGTTGGATGACCAGAACGCCATCCGAGAACGTTGTGTCGAACCGGTACAACGGAAGCTCCGCCGGGCCCGTCAACACGTTCCCGCTCGCTTCGAAGCGCGATCCATGACACGGACAGACGTACGCCTCGTCATCGACATCCGTTATCAGGCACGCTTCGTGGGAGCAGATCGCGGTCAGGACCAGGAACGTCCGCTCGTCGGTCCTCGTCACCAGAAACGAGCCCACGTTCGACGCGATCCGTGCTCTGCCGCCGACGGCGGCCAGCGGGGTCGATTCCGTCCGCACCGTGACACGGTTCTCGTCCACGTCCGCGCGAATCGTGGGGAGGGGGGCGGAATCGCGGGCTGCGCGGAGGGCTTCACTGCGGCCCGCCGGGAACGCCGCGGCCGCGAGCCACGCCGACGCGGCCCTGCACGCGGCGGCGCAAAAGCAGCGCCGCGATGCCGCCGTGTCTCCGGGCTCCGTCATCGCCAGGTGCGCCCTTCAGTGCGCCAAGGGATCGGGGCGGAGCTGAAGCTTTGCGACGTGGCTGCGGCTCCCCTTGCCGGTCTCGGTGTGCCAGATGGCGCGAGTCCCGTTGCCGGCCCACAGCCCGCGGCCTTTCCAGCCTGCATTCGGATCGTCGATCCGCCCGTCCATCCCGCGCGTGTAGAAACCGATCGGATACGGCACGCGCAGCGTCACGAACCTGCCAGTCCGCCGATCGAGCGCGAGCAGGGAATCGGAGTTCGTGCCGTTGGCCAGCGGCGTGTCACGCCCCAGCCCCAGCGCGTCGAACCGGTCCACGAAGTTGTAGTAGTGGTAGTCGGCGTTGATGTCCGCGTCCACCCCCTGGAACTTCGGCCCAGGCGTGGAGTACAGCGTCCAGCCCTCGGGGCAATGGCGACCCGTCATGGCGGCCTCGCCCGTCAGCACCTTGCACTTGCGGCGATCGAAGCTCGCCAGGTGCCCGCTGCCGGCCAGCGCCGTCCAGATGACGCCGGTGCTGTCGACGTCGATCCCGCGCGGCGTGAAACCAGACGTCACGCCCGGGGTCCTCGACGGGTTCGGATCGAACGGCACCTGGAAGGCCTCGCCGACGCACGTCTCCGGCGGGTTCGCGCCGAGGCTCAGGCGCACCAACACGCCCGGAGAGCTCGTCTGGGCGCCCCAGACACTACCGTCCACCGGGTTCTGGATCACGCTGTACGGCGCGCCGCCGGGCACGGGCTTGTCGCGGTCCGCGCGGCCGTCGCCGTCGGCGTCGAAGTAGAGACGGCACCAGCCCTGCGCCGCCTCGGCGCTGCGCGTCCGCTCGAAGGCGTCGATGTCGATCCAGCCGAAGTAGACCATCGGCATGCCGAGCGGATTGCTGAACAGCCTGTTGGAGCCATCGGTCGCCATCTGCACGTGGTGCGTCCGGATGCAGGTGTGGAACAGCGTGAACCTCCCGCTCCGCGGGTCGTACATCGCGATATGACGGTTGGAC
>JACQTK010000305.1 GCA_016210845.1 Acidobacteriota bacterium
GGTCGTGCCCGTGCACGACTCGGACCGAGCGGTGCGCGACGGATTCTGCAGGAACGGCCAGCTCGACCGACGCGACCACGGTCGCGGCAAACGGAACCAGCGGCGCAGTCACCGCGACGAACAGCGGCAGGTAGACGGCCCGCTCGTGGTCGGCGTCCTCGAGCGAGCGATGCCTCGCGCCTGATCGGGTGGCGAGCGGGTGGGCGGCGGCATGCGCGTGCACCGCGCCCGCCGCGTGGTGGCCGGTGGCGTGATCGTCCGGATGCGCGTGGACGAGCGGAGCGCCCACCGCCGCCGCCTGGAGGGCGGCCGAGAGGCCGATGGCGATGAGCTTGCGGAGCACGCCCCTGATTACTTCGTGGCCGCGGCCGTGGTCGTCGTCGTGACGCCGACCTGGACGCTGGTCGCCGTGATCGTGCCCTTGTTGTCCGTGCCTTCGGCCACGACGCGGGTCCCCACTTTCAAGGCGGTCTTGTCGAGCGAGGTCTTGCCCTGCGTGATCTTGGTCTTGGCGTTCAGCATCACCATCACGCTCTTGCCGTCGGCGGTCTTCACCATGACGTGATCGCCGTCGATGCTCGACACCGTGCCCATGACCTTGTGGGCGTGGCCTTCGTGTGCGGGAACGGCGGCCGGCGCCAGCAGTGCCGCCGCCAGTACCGCGACGAGAGCCCATCTGTGCGTCATGATCTGCTCCTGACCCCCCGTAGGGCGGGCCTTTACGGGCCCGCCGAGTGTGCCTACTACAATAGCCGACAAGCCCTCCAGCGGTAACCTGAAGATCCCCTGAATTCTTTGTCAGGGTTCTATCCCGTGGGGCCTTACGGCGCCGCGACGATTGTCGTCACCGCGGCCGGGCGGCGGTCCCCCTCCACGCCCACCCAGTCGGCGCTCGTGCCGTCGGCAAACCGCTGTCGAGCTTTCCAGGCGACGGGACCGTCCTTGGCCGGATTGCGCGCGACGAAGACGAACTCGCCGACTGCCCTCGGCGGGATGTCCTGCTTCCAGATGATCGCGACGACGCGATTCCCCTCTCGGCGGGTCTCGAAGGTATATCCGCTGCCCGCGACGACCTCGGTGACGGTCATGTCGGCGGGCACCTCCAATTCGACCGATGTGGTCGTCACCCGACCTTCCGTCGGCACTCGCACGGTGTATCGCTCCTCGGTGCCTGCCCGCGATTGCTGGGGCCGTACTGTGACGTGCGCGAACGCGGCGGATGCCGCCAACACGACGCCACACAGGATGACTGCGGCACGCATCGCCTGACTCCCTGACGCCACATGAAGGGCGTCTGTCACTTCGTCACGGCCTCGGCCACGCCCACCTGGATCTCACGAGCAATGAGCGGATCCTCCCCGTTGCCGATGTCCACGACCACGCGCCGGCCCACCTCCACGGCAGTCACAGCAACCTTACGCTTGTCACGACGCACCACGGTCTTCGCGTTGATGGCGATCGAGAGCACCTCGCCGCTCGGGGTTCTGACCTCGACCACCTCGTCCCCACGTGCCGTGACCGTCCCCATGATCTTGTGAACGTGGCCGTCGTGGGCCCACACCACGGGAACGGTGAGGGTCGTGAGCAGCACCGCAACACACCCCAAGCGCGTCACGTCGGTCTCCTCAATGTGCGTGGGTTGGTGGTTCCTGCGGGATGTCGCCGCCCTGCAGGAACCGCTGTTCCTCGATCTCCTGTCGGATCTCGGCCGGAGAACGCGGATTGAGCGACTCCATTTCTTCGAGCTCCCGCTCGCTCACTTCCGGCAAGTGACGGATGAAATGCACCAGATGCCAGCTCTCCGTCTCCCCCTCGGGCGTGCCACTCCCCCAGCCGGGCATCCCCGTGAACTTTACACCGTTCTCGACGATCCAGAACAGCTCGCCGTCGGTGAGGTCCTGCGTCGCCGCCAGCCGCATGTCGGGCGCTCTCGGATACATGTTGCGACCCATGTCGGTATCGCCGCTGCCGTCGTTGGCGTGACATGCGGCACAGTGGTCCGCCCAGTGGGCCATCCCCGCCGCGATCACCTCAGGGCTCGCCGCCACGGGGTTCTCGCGATTCCTGGCATCGCGCGGGATGGCCAGCCGCCGCATCGTCCGGGCGACCGTCGTTTCGACCCGGCCCGGTTCCGCCCTGGCGCTGATGCCGCGCGAGCCGAGCCAGCCGATCACGACGAGCATGAGCACGACCGTTGCCGCGGCGAGCAGGACGAGAGCCTTGACGAGGGATTTCATTCGGCTCACCTGCCCGGTTCGGCGGGCATCGTATGGGCTGCATGAGGATCGGGCGCTGGAGCCGCTGCAGACGCCGCCATGACGTGCGCCGCCGGCCGGATCGTCAGGAAGAGCCCGAACCCTGGCACCACGCGCCCGCCGTATCGCGCCTCGAGTGCCTGCGGCACGACACTCCACGACACGCTGCCCCCCACGCCTGGCTGCAGCCCGCTCCTCGCGGTGAAGTACCGCACGTAGCCCGCCTGAATCCGTGCGACGGTGAACACGTCGTCCGATTCGGAGACGTGCAGGTCATGGGCCGTCTTGCCCGCGACCTCCAGGCGTCCGAACCAGGCATGTACGCCGTCGGGGGTGGCCACCGCCTCCGCGGCGAACGCATGCGTCGTGTCGTCGAGCTCACGGTTGCTGCCCCAGGCGGTCGTCGTGGCCCAATACCCCGAAGGGCCGAACGCCGCGTGATAGGTGGCCGACGCCGTCGTGCGGATCACGTCCACCCGAGGGCCTGTGCCATGCGGCGCTTCCGCCTCTTCCAGGCGGCCAGCCGATACCTGCAACGCGAGCCTGTCGGTCGGCAGCAGCCAGAAGCGCCCTGCAAAGGAGTCGAGCGGCGCCAGGTCGAGATCGTACCGGTTCTCGTCCGGCTCGCGGCCGTTGAAGACCGACGCCTCACCTTTCCACCGGTTGCCGTAGACGCCCGTCGTCACCACGCCGAAGGTGATGTGCGTGGCATCGAGCCAGTGATGGCCGATCGGCGCCAGCAGGTTCGCCATCGCCGAAAGACGGTGCGGGAATCCTGGAGGACCCAGGGCCGGCTCCCCCGCCGGACCGCCGTAGATCTGCCAGCGCAGCGAGGAGGTCAGAGGCCGGTCGTACTCGGCGCCCAGCTCCATGAACAGGTCGTGCGGGTGCTGGCGATCGTGAATGCTGTCGCCATCGCACGTTTCGCCCGTGGCCAGCAGAACCGGGTAGCCGCAGCCTGGAATCGTGAACGGCTCGAGGCTGAACATCCCGCGCAGGCCCGCGCGGCCGCCTGCCAGCGGGCGCCGCGCCATGCCCATGAACCAGTTGATGCTGCCCACCTGCTGGCCACGGCGATGCTCCTCGCCGCCTTCGTAGAGATACTGCACGAACGTATTGCCGTGGAGCATCACCTCCCACGTGCCCTGCTGCCGATGAACGCCGTACATCGGCGTTCGATCGGGCAGCCACGCCGTCCCCGAGGAATCGCGCGATGAGAACAGGCTCACGGCAGCCCCCTCGTGGACGTGCTCGTGTTGTTCAGCCTCCTGCGCGGCGGCCGGACCCGTCGTGACGAGCAACCCGACGCTCCCCGCGCACAGCGCGCGCACGAAAACACCTCTCCTCTCCATGAAGCCATTCCTCCTGAAAGGGGTGGTCCGAGGAGGTGGAGGCGATCAGATGCGGAGCTCCGTGGTGAACCTCAGACGAACCCGTTGAGAGGCAGCGTCCGCAGGGATGCGGGACGCAACGGCAGGTCTGGGGAGTGTCGCCGAGGACAGCACGAGGACAGCGAGCGGGTCCGAAGCGCCTTGCGGCTTCAACTTACCGGCGACCGCAGCCGGCGGAGCGTCGGCGTGCCCGCAGATGTGAGGGCCGCCCACAATCGAGGGCGCACCGTCGGGCGACGTGTCATGACACGATTGCGCCCGTGCGCCACCCTGGGAGGCCTGCAGGTCGTGGTCGGCGCACATCAACTCACAGGCCGTCAAGGCGGCTGGCGCGCCGGCCACGACCAGCGCGAGCACGAGCGTTGCGACGCGTCGACCCATCCCGCCCAGTATACGCCCGCCTCAGGGTGCGGTCGCGGCCCGCGCGGTCACCGGCCGGACCTGCGGATCGCCGACGTGGACGAACTCGACCTTTTCCGCCTCGTGGCACGTGTTGCAAGTCGACCGCAGCGCCCCGAGCTGCTGCTGAAGGAGGTTCGAGTCGCGCTGCTTGATGGCATCCTCGACGGCGGGCAGCGCGACGGTCAGAAACGTCTCGGCCGACTTGGCGCGCAGCGGCCGACGCTTCAGGCCGCTCTCGATCGCCGTCCGGATCTTCCCGGCTTGATACTCGGCATAGCCCCAGTTCCGGTCCTGCGCGGCCCAGTACAGCTCGTTGTACCGGTAGCCCGTCTCCACCATCGCCATGTCGAAGCCGCGCAACTGGGTCGCCACGGTCTCGAACTTCTCATCGACCGTGCCGGCCAGCCAGCCGTCCTGCCCCGCGGCCGTCGCGGCAGGCGGGGGCAGGGACTGGGTGCACGCGGCCGCCACGGCGGTGGCAGCGATGATGCACGCGAGCCCAGGCCTTGGATGCCTCATTTCATGTTCTTCTGTGCGAAGTCGATCGCGAACTGCCGGAGCGGTGCGCTCGTCTGGCCGAGTGCCATCGCTTCCTTCGTCGCCCGCTCGACGTCCCAGTGGTCGACGGCAATCCGCTTGATCAACCACATGCTGGCCGCGCGGTTGCCGCCCGAGCAGTGAATGAATGCGGGCTCGCTGCCTGGACTCGTGATGGCGTTCAGGAACGCGGTGGCAGCCGCCGGATCGGGCGAGGTGCCGCTGAACGGAATGTGGTAGTAGCGGAGCCCCGCTGCCTTGGCCGCCGCGGCCTCGGCCTCGACGTTGGCGCCCTGCTCGGTGGCTTCGCGGAGATTGATGATCGAGACGAACCCCATCTTCTTGATCTCGGGCACGGCCTCCGCCGCCGTCGCCCCCGCGCACGCGACCGTCGTCTCGAGGCGGGCGAGGTTCCGGATGCCGGCAACCTGTTCCCTGGTGACCTGCTGGGCCAGCACGGGCGACGCGCCGAGCCACCCGAGGGCAAGCAGCGAGGCGAAGATTCGCATCGGCGATCTCATGGTGACTCCTCTCCAGACACATCTATTACGACAGCCGTAAAAGGTGGTCGAGTATAATCCACCCGTTTGTCCGGAGCAACGACGGATCGGGTGTCGCGCGAGATCCACCTCGCGTTCTGGAAGGTCCATATCCTCCACCACGCCGGGGAACATCCGGTCTACGGCCAGTGGCTCCTCGAAGAGCTGCGCCGCCACGGCTTTCAGGTGAGCCCGGGCACGCTCTACCCGCTGTTGGCCCGGATGGCACGCCAACGGTGGCTGCGCGCCGTCCGGCGTGCGAGCGCCAATGCCTCCCCAAAGGCTCGACGCGAGTACGCGCTCACACCGCTCGGGAAAACCGCGCTCGTGAGGCTGAGGCGCCAGGTCGACGATCTGCATCGCGAGGTCGTGAGGAGGAAATAGGCGATGTGGTCACGACTCATGCGGAGCGACGCGCCCGCGGCGGTCATCCTGATCAGGCTCCTCGTCGGCGCCGTGTTCCTGTCGGAAGGCGTCCAGAAGTTCTTGTTTCCGGACCAGCTCGGCGCCGGTCGCTTCCTGAAGATCGGCCTGCCAATGCCGGAGCTGCTCGGGCCCTTCGTGGGCGCCTTCGAGATCGCCTGCGGCAGCCTCGTGGTACTGGGCCTGCTGACCCGCCTCGCCGTCCTCCCCCTGCTCGCTATCATGGCGATCGCGCTGACGACCACCAAGTGGCCGATGCTCGCCGAGCAGGGCTTCTGGGTGACGGCGCATGAGACACGCACCGACTGGTCGATGTCACTCGGCGGGCTCTTCCTGCTGATCGTGGGCGCCGGACCGTGGTCGCTCGATACACGTCTGCTGAATCAGCCAAGGGCTCGCCCTTGATGTCCCGTTGCCAGCGGTGAGCGAGCAGCCAACCAAGCACTCTGATGCGGGGCTGGACGCCCACGCGACGACGCTGTCGGAGCTGGCGTGGTTATTTCTTCGACTGGGGACCACCGCGTTTGGCGGGCCGGCCGCTCACATCGCGATGATGGAGGACGAGGTCGTCCGGCGCCGCCGCTGGTTGACGCGCGACCAGTTCCTCGACTACCTCGGCGCGACGAACCTCATCCCAGGGCCGAACTCGACCGAGCTGGCCATCCACATCGGCCACGCGCGACGCGGCTGGCCGGGGCTCCTCGTCGCGGGCGCCTCCTTCATCGTCCCTGCCACGCTCATCGTCGGGACGGCGGCATGGGCCTACGTCCGGTACGGCGCGCTGCCCGAGGTGGCCGGCGTCATGTACGGGGTGAAGCCGGTGGTCATCGCCATCGTCGCGCAGGCGCTGTGGGGCCTGGGTCGAACGGCCCTCAAGACGAGCGCGCTGTGGGGCGTGGGCCTTGCCGCCGTGGCCGCTGTCGTCGCTGGCGTCCACGAGCTGATCGTCCTCGCCGCGTGTGGGATCGGCATGGCGCTCGTTCAAGCGGCCAGACGGTTCAGAGCAAGGTCCACGGCAGCCAGCGGCATGTTTGCGGCTGCGATGTTCGGTGGAGGTGTCGGGGCGACCGTCCCCTACGGTGAAGGGGCGGCCCTTGTGGCCGCCCAGGGCGGCGTGGGCGCCCAGGGCGCGGCCGTCGCAACAGCCGCCGCTGCGCAGGTGGGACTCTGGCCGCTGTTCCTGATCTTTGCCAAGATTGGCTCGGTGCTGTTCGGCAGCGGCTATGTACTCCTGGCGTTTCTCCGCGCCGATTTCGTGGAACGTCTCGGGTGGCTGACGGAACAGCAGATCCTGGATGCCACGGCAATCGGTCAGATGACGCCGGGGCCGGTGTTCACGACGGCCACATTCGTCGGCTATCTGCTGGCCGGACCAATGGGAGCCGGCGTCGCGACGGTCGGCATCTTCCTCCCGGCATTCGTCTTCGTGGCGTTGAGCGGGCCGCTCGTGCCGCGGATGCGGCGCTCGCCCGTGGCGGGTGCGGCCCTCGATGGCGTCAACGTCGCCTCGCTCGCCCTGATGGCGGTGGTGGCGTGGCAGCTCGGTCGCGCCGCGCTGATTGATCCACTGACGATCGCTCTGACGGTACTCGGTCTCGTGGCGCTCGTGCGTTTTCGGGTGAACTCCGCGTGGCTCGTCGCAGCCGGGGGTCTTGCAGGTCTGGTACACTCGCCCGCTCTGCGATGACGACCGCTCACGCCCGGCGATCTCCCGGGCGGGACCTTTTGAGCCCGTGACTGGTAGGATACGAGCGAGGAGCCTGCGCCATCCAACTCGATCCTCTGGCCGAACGCGTGCTGTCGCTGCTCTCCGGCAGAGCAGAGGCCGGCCAGATCGTCCTCGGAGGATACTTCGCCCTCCAGCATCACCTGGCCTATCGCCCCACGCACGACATCGATGCGTGGTGGAAGGACCGGGCCGACGCGGCGACCGAACGGGTCATCCGCGAGGCGATGCGACAGGTCGGCGCAGGCGAGGGGATGGAGCTCCGCGAGCGTCGGTTCGGCGACACCCTCTCATTCGAGCTGGCGAAGGCGGGGCGACGGCGATTCTCGTTTCAGATCTCGGTCCGCTCGCGTACCATCGAGGAACCGCAGCCGAGCGCCTGGCCACCCGTCCTGATCGAGACGCTCTCCGACAACGTCGGCGCCAAGATGAACGCGTTGGTGAATCGAGGCGCCCCGCGCGACTTCATCGACATCAAGATGGTGGTCGATGCCGGCCTTGTCACGGTGAGTCGCTGCTGGGAGCTGTGGCAGATGAAGAATCCGGGTGCGTCGATCGAGGCGGCCAGACGGAACGTGCTGTTGCACTTGGGGGGCCTGGAGGCGCGCCGCCCGCTGCAGACGATCGCCGACTCGACCGCACGCGAGGACGCGCGCCGCGTTCGGCAATGGTTCAGGGACGAGTTCACCAAAGGCTGAAGGCGTGCACATCGACACCAGCGTGTACCCAGACGTGGACACCCCTCCGCAGTCGCTGGACTCCGTCGAGGAGAGGGCGGATTACGTCCATCGCGTGTGCTCGGCGTGGGATTACGGTATTCACCCTGATGAGGACACGTTTGCATTGTTCTCTGAGTGGAAGGATATCTTCGAGCGTTTCCCCATCGTGACCTCGCCGGCGTACCACGCAATGCGCGCCTGGTTCCAGTGGGAGCCCGTGCCCGTCCCGACGGGTCTCCACCCGCCGACACCACGGTACGTCGAGTACGACCGTCTCGAAGGCCGGGACGAAGACCCGTGCGAGCAGTGCATCTAGGATTGGGACCTTTCGTGTCCGATTGGTGTCTGTCTTTGGCGCTCGGCTGTTCTCAGCCGGAAATACTGAATCCTTCTCACGACTTCGGCACCTTCGAGCCAGCCTGTCGTCTGACGTGTGTGGGAGCCTTGGCGACGGCATGCCAAAGGGAACGCGCGCATCAGGCTGGTGAAAGAACGGCGTCGCGATCGCGCGCCCCGCTTGCCGCCTCACCGTGTCGTGCCCATTCGCCGCGCAGCCCGGCGGATCTCTGCGACCGGATATCCCATGACGGCTCGCACGGCGCCCGAACGATCGGCACACACGAAGACATCGCCGTCGAGTCGATAGTCGCTGGTCCATTCCACCGAGAAGGTCTCGGCGGTCTCGGTGATGCCTGGCGGCAACGCCTCGCCGTCCCTGGCCACGCACCGGGCCAGGGACTCCTCCGGGTCCAGAACCCAGGCGTCGCCGCTTGACGTTGAGAAGAAGAGCAGCGGGCCGAGCGTGACCACGCGCGCATCACGGTCAGCCGCTCGTCGCGCGATGTACTCGGCTTCGCGCAGCACACTGACGTCTTTTCCCAGGAGCCGCTTGGTGGACCGCTTCTGGCGTTTCCTTGCCACGACCACTTCCGCGGGTACTTTGGCGACCCAACGTCTGCCGCTCACCTGCGGCACGCGCGAGTCACGATGCCACGGACTGCGAGGGGCACGCGCGAGCGGGCCCCGGTGCCGCCAGGTGCAGCGTGTTAGCCAGGGCTCCTGGGCCAAATGCGCAAGCGCGACTCGTCGAGCACCCACAGCCGACCTGCCACGCGTTCGCTTGTCAGCAGGCTTGCCAACGTCACAGCAGCCTGCCGGACGTGCGGCAACGTCTGCTCACCCAAGCGAATTACTACCACTCCGGCCGTCGCTCCTGACGGGCGACCCTCTCGGCAACCTGTCGCAGTTGGTGACGTGTCGATATTTCCTGCGACATGCGTTCTGCTTGTCTTCGGAATGCACGAGCTCGGTGCACCAACTCCGCCAATTCGGTCTCTGCGTCAGGGCTTCCGGTTTCCCTGATGACTTCCTTGTCCACTTGCGGCAGATGTTCAGGGCGCAAGCCGTCGAGGATCTCGACCATGTGCGGCTCAAACGCGTCAAGGAAACCGGACTCGTCAAGCGTTCGATTGCTGAAGTCGAGGCTGTGCTTGGTTTCCGATACCGCCCTTGCGACGCGCGCCGGCGTGATCGTGCCGTACACGTCATCGCCGTCATCACAGTTCTGCTCGATGAACCGAAGCACCCGAGCCGACCGTTCCGTGTCAACCGTTCCGCTTGGTCGAGGTGATAGTGCCACTCTTCCATCATGTGGTGATGAAAGCGACGACGAAGGCGAGGGAGCTTGGGCTGCACGTGTCGCCGCACCAGGACTGCCAAGAATTCGCGGTACTCGTCGTCGGTCATGTATCCAGGTCCTTCGATTCAGCGGGCTAACGTCCAGGACTGACCCGCGGCGCGCCCTGGTCACGGGCGCCGTCGGGCCCAGTCCGTGTTAGGCAGCGTGTCGTCATACCGCGACTCGCTCAGCTGCCCTCTTGCTTCGCGCGCTCCGCACCGCCGCTACCGAAAACGCGATCGGAATGAGCGCGAACGTGAAGGAAGAGTACGGAGAATACAGTTGATAGGCTTTCATGCTGGCCGGCCACAGGCTTGTGACGATTGGATACACGAGAAACGGACCGAACGCCAGGACCGTGCTCGCAAGCATGATCCCGAGCCCGTGCATGGCACGCTCGCTTGGCTGTGTGGCCACGTACCTCCACACGAGCAGCACGATTGCCCACAGGAAGTACACAGCCATGAACACGTTGTAGAGCATGCCGATGACGAGGTTTCCGCGGCCCGATTTCAGTTCGATCGGATGAACGAGGTCTCCGATCGTGATCAGCGCCACGATGGCACCGGGTCCATATAGAATCACAGTCGCCCACCGGCGATCGAGGAACGCGCGGCGCGACGGGAAAGCAAGAAGAAAATGCACGAGCGCGACGATTCCGACCACGAATGTTACGACGACGACACTACCCACGGCGTCGCGCAGTGCCCGGGATGCGAAGTACGGTGTACCCATTAGAAGGAATCCGAAGCTTTGGCCAAAAACAGCGAGCAACGTCGTGGTCGTGCCCGGCGAAGCAAACCACGCCCAAAGAGTGAAACCGAGGAAGCAGAGCCCGAGAAATGACCGACCGCGCGCGAGGATGACATCGCTCGGCCGCAGCCTCGCCGGAGAAATCTGTAACTGCGCCATCTCCCCGTCGCGCTCGACCACGAGAGGCCAGGACTCTCCCGCCGCGGGGCGGCGCTGGAGATCCTGCAGCCCCTTCCAGTTCGTGGCGGGGACGCCGTTCACGCTCTTGACCACGTCGCCCACTCGAAGGCCGGCAGCCGCCGCAGGTCTGGAACGCTCCCGGATCACGCTGCGGCCTGAATCTCGGCTGAGTAGTCATCGGCGAAGTGTGGCCAGAGTGTGTCGAGGCGCTCACTCAAATACGCAGACCGCAGCGTGAGCACGGCGGTGACGCCCTCCTGATGCCAGCGCTGCCCGCAGCCCTTCGCGCGAATCATGACCACGGACTTGCAGGCGCCGTCCGTGGCGCCGCTGCCGCACGGGAGCCCGTTCGCGCGTAACGTGGCGTACCGCAGGCGGTCGTTGTTCTTACAGAGGAAGGTCCAGTGCGCCTCCAGCGTGGCCAGGTCATCCCCCTCGTACGCGGAGATCCGCGCGGCGAGCCAGCGGGCGATCCGATCGATGGTGGCGTCATCTCGGTCCAACGCGTCGTTCCACCGAGCGAGCTGCTGCGTGCGCCGGGCCGCGTCGGGCTCGGTGATCCGCAGGATCTCGGCGAGCCGTTCGTTCAGGTGATAGCGATCAATCCCTTCCTCCCAGTGCCGGAGCCGTGCGTCGGTCCGGAACCCGTCGCGCAGCAACGTCCACAGCTCCGGCGCGGCATCCTGGATCACGCCGACGCGCACCCGCGGCGCCTGCGCGCGCGCCCGCTGCACGTCGGCCATCATGCGCGTGACCAGATCGGCCGGCTCGTCGTCGCCCGTGATCGCATAGCGCCGGGTGACGAGCGCCTCGCCGGCCGCATCCACGACACTGACGGTCCCGACATAGGCCATCCGGTACTTCACATCGACCCGGGGCGGCACGGCGCGGACATACGGGGTGGTGCGCCGCTGGCGCCGCGTGTCGGGCGGCACGCCCGCCGGGCGCTCTTCTTCCATCGGCACGGTCGTGCGATCGAGGCCGACCGACACGCCCCGAGCCCTCTCCGGCAGCGTCTCGCGCTCGCGCACGAGGGGCTCGATCCGGGGCGCCGTCCGGGTCACCGCCGTGCCGATCGCGGTGGCGAGGCGTTCCAGCGTGCTCCGCGAGGGCGGCTCCCGGTGATCGGCGTGCATCTGTTCCTCGGCGTGGCGCCCGGGGCCCTGCGCAGCCCCCAAGGCCACCCGATACGCCAACGCCGGGGTCGCGCCTTCGATCAGCCCGGCCGCCCGCTCGAGCGGCACGACCGTGGGGCCATTGTGGACGCCGACCTCGCGATAGGTGGCGCGCCGCACGGTCAGCGGCCCACACAGGCTGTGATACGTCACCGTCCCCTCGTGATGGCGCGCGTACTCGACCCCCTCGATCTGCACCCGATCCGGGTGGCCCTCCGCCGTCGTGTGCAGGTCGGCCTCCAGGAGGCGCCGGCACGCCTCATTGGCGGCGGCCAACACGGCCCGCTCCCGATCCGCGAACGCGTCGCTCGCGCTCACGCGCGCCGCCACTGCTCGCAGCAAGCCACGGCGGGCGTCCGCCAGGCCCCGTTCATACTGGTCGTCGTTGCTCTCGGGGATCCGCTGCGACACAATGCGCATGATGTGGGCGCCTCCTCCGCATCGGGTTCATGGTTATTGGCAACTCCATGGTCCGATCGGTCGGGCGCCCACAGCAATCCCCGACCACGGTAATGACTGACGTCTGGCGGAGTTCAGCTCCGGCGGTGATCCAGACCCCGGCCGAACGTGGCGAATGAGCCGCGCGCCCTTCACAGTTCAGCGGCGCGTCGGCTCCATTCGCGTGTTGGCCCGCCGTTCGTGGTTCGGCTCGGCCCACGTCTGAGCCCGCGCGGCGAGTTCGGCCCACACACGTGGCCACTCGTGGAGCGTCGCCGGATCGAAGTCGGCGCCATTCGGCCACGTCAGCGTACCCGCTTCCTGATCGAGAATCACGGCGTTGAACCCCTCCAGGTCCCGCACTGGGCCGAAGAGTGCACCGTGCAGCACCGGCCGGACGTCGATCTCTTGCGTAGTTCCGTCGGTGAAGGCCACCGACAGCGTGTATGGAC
>JACQTK010000025.1 GCA_016210845.1 Acidobacteriota bacterium
CGGCACAGCCGCTCGAGCCGCGCGCGATCCCGCGGTGGGACGACGACGCCCGCGTGCAGGTCGATGCCGTTCCTCCGCGCGTGGCACGGTCCGAGGCCCTGCGGCGCGAGCGCCAGCAACTCCGCCGACGCGCCGCCGCGGCCAGCCGGTGCGCCCTGCTGGCGCGCGCGACGCCGGAGAGATCCGAGCACGGCGCACACGAAGACGCCCGTGACCGCGCGGCAGAGCGCGTGGTCCCAGGCGAGCACGTATCGGAGCCGGTGCGGGAGGCTCAACACCCACTGCCGCACCGGGACGACGGGGAAGACGTGATCCACCAGGTGCGCGGCGCGCTCGGCCATGCGCCGGCCGCCGCAGCTCGGGCAGAAGCCACGCCCCTTGCACGAGAACGGCACGAGCCGATCCAGCCCGCACGCGTCACAGTGCAACCGCGCAAAGCCGCCGGCGAGCCATCCGCACCGGAGGAAATCGCGGAACTCCCGCTCGACAAAGCCCGGCAACCCCTCACCGTCGCGCAGGGAGGCGGCCTGTGCGCGGAACGTCTCGACGTGATCGCGCACCACCTGGTACAGCACACTGTCCCCAGGGCGCCGTGGTTCGTACGCTCCAGCGCGGCGGCACATGCCGCACACCAAGCGCGCGGCATGCCGGCGCGACGTGCGGAAAACCCTCGGGATTCCGGCCCAGTGGCGAGTCGCGTACGCCGAAACGGCGTACCGGGCCCGCGCGCGCCTGGCAAAAACGGCGTACCCCGGCGTCGACGGTTGGATTGCAGGGAGGGGTGGCCTTGTGCCTGCCCAGGGCGCGACTGGGCGGGCACAAGGCCCGCCCCTACGGGTGCAGCGGCTCAGTCCGTCGGTGGCGGAGCTCCGGTTCCGCCGCTTCTCGCACACCGAGTACGCGCGGCGCGAGGTGCCGGAGACCCCGGTGTACGATCGGCTGGCGAACACGTCGCCGCGGTGGCGCGATCTGATCGGCTACTACACCCGGGACGACTGGCATCGCTACCACACGCGCCACGTGACGCCGCGGGTGTTTCTGGAGGGGTTGAGGGCCCGGTAGAGGTGGGCCCACCGCGCGCGTAGGGGCGGGCCACGTACAAGGCGCGGATCGACGCGATTCGTCCGGTATCTCGAGGGTATTCAGGAACGGCCCGCAGAGTGACGAGCGTTCACGCTTCCGAACCGCGAACCCTGAACACGAACCAGCCAAGGGCTCGCCCTTGATATCCCGGTGTTCTCGATGCGAGCCCTTGGCTGGTTGGCAGTATCTGCTTGGCGCGCTCCGCGCGCCGAGGACCGCTATACGGCCTTTGCGCAAACGAGTACAAAATTCTCGTAAGGGGCCGTATAGCGGTCCAAGACCCGAGAAGATAGAAGCGCGAACGACGGGTGTGGTACGCTGGCCGTTCGTTGCCCAACATCGATCCTGTTCAACTGATCATCGGCGTCTCGGTTCTGCTGCTCTCGCTGACGGTGCACGAGGCGGCGCACGCCTGGTCGGCCGACCGCCTGGGCGATGCCACCGCCCGTCGGCTGGGACGGCTGTCGCTCAATCCGGCCGTCCACATCGATCCGATCGGCACGATCCTCTTCCCGCTGATTGCGATCCTGACCGGCCTGCCCATCATCGGCTGGGCGAAACCGGTGCCGGTCAGCGTCGCGCAGCTGCGCGGGAACTGGCGCCGCAAGTACATGCTGATCGCGGCGGCCGGCCCGGCCAGCAACCTGGTGCTGGCCGCGACCGCTGCCGTCGGCGTCCGCCTCATGGGCTTCGAGGCGGCTGGCGACGCGCTCTTCCGGTTCCTGCTGCTCATGGTGGTGATCAACGTGCTGCTGGCGGTCTTCAACATGCTGCCCGTGCCGCCGCTCGACGGGGGCAACGTGCTGTCTGGCCTGCTGGGCGGACGGGCCGCGGATCTGATCGACAGCATTCGCCCGTACGGTTTCCTCATCCTGTACGGCCTGCTCCTGACGGGCGTCTTCGAGCGCGTCGTCTTCCCCATCCAGGAAGGCATCGTCGGCTGGCTCCTATGACGGCGTCGTTCACGGTTCTGGCTTCTCCGTTCTCCGTTCGTGTTCAGGTTCGCCTGCACGCGAATTCCGAACGTGAACACGAACCGAGAAGCGAGAACGTAGAAGGGTGAACGGCGTGGTCACGGCGAAGCCACGGGTCGTGAGCGGCATGCGGCCCACAGGCCGGCTGCATCTGGGGCATCTGGTCGGGGCGTTGAAGAACTGGGTGGCGCTGCAGGAGCGGTACGACTGCTTCTACTTCGTGGCCGACTGGCACGCGTTGACGAGCGAGTACGCGGATGCCACGGGGCTCACCGACTACGCCCTCGACAACGTGGCCGACTGGATTGCGGCGGGCGTCGATCCCGAGCGCAGCACGATCTTCGTGCAGTCGCTGGTGCCCGAGCACGCCGAGCTCTACCTGCTGCTGTCGATGGTGGTGCCGATTCCGTGGCTGGAACGCGTGCCGACGTACAAGGAGCAGCGGGAGCAGCTCAAGGAGAAGGACCTGTCGACGCTCGGCTTCCTGGGCTACCCGCTCCTGCAGACGGCCGACATCGCCATGTACGACGGGCGCTTCGTGCCCGTGGGCGAGGACCAGGTGGCACACCTCGAGCTGTCGCGGGAGGTAGTGCGGCGCTTCAACCAGTTCTACGGCGAGGTGCTCGTCGAGCCGCAGCCGCTGCTCACCGCGGTGCCGCGGCTGCCCGGGCTCGACAACCGGAAGATGAGCAAGAGCTACGGCAACACGATCGACCTGACCGACGATGACGAGGCGGTGAGGAACAAGGTGCGGCAGATGTACACCGATCCGAAGCGGATTCGGGCCGACATTCCGGGGACGGTCGAGGGCAATCCCGTGTTCGTGTACCATGACGCCTTCAATCCCGACACGGCCGAGGTCGAGGAGCTGAAGGCGCGGTACCGGGCGGGGACGGTCGGCGACGTCGAGGTCAAGACGAAGCTCGCGCGCGCGATGAACGCAATGCTCGAGCCGATGCGCGAGCGCCGCCTTGAAGTGCTGGCTCGGCCCGAGCGCGTTCGCGAGATCGCCGTCGAGGGATCGCGGCGCGCGCGCGCCATCGCGCAGGCGACCATGGCGCGCGTCCGCGCGGGCGTGCGGTTACGCTATTAGTGTGAACGAACATCCTGACTTCGAGCCCTCGCCCGACGCCTATCAGGTGAAGCTCGAGGCGTTCGAAGGGCCGCTCGACCTCCTCCTCTACCTGATTCGCAGGAACGAGGTGAGCGTCTACGACATTCCCATCGCGCTCATCACGGAACAGTACCTCGCGTACCTGGAGCTGATGCAGGAGCTGAACCTCGACGTGGCGGGGGAGTTCCTCGTGATGGCCTCGACGCTGATCCACATCAAGTCGCGGATGCTGCTGCCGCGGCCCGATCCCTCGCAGGAGGACGAGGGGCCCGCGGAGGATCCGCGCGAGGCGCTGGTGCGGCGCCTGCTCGAGCACCGGAAGTACAAGGCGGCGGCGGAGCTGCTGCACGAGCGCGAGACGCTGCGCGGCGCGCAGTTCACGCGTCCGGACGCCAGCGTGGCGGCGGCCGCGGGCGACGCGTACGAGCCGGAGCTCGAGGTGGACCTCTTCAGCCTGCTCGCGGCCTTTCGAGGCGTGCTCGAGCGCGCGAGCCGCCGTCCGCCGATGGTGATCCCCCCAGAGCAGATCTCGATCGAGGACCGGATGCAGCAGCTGCTCGATCGGCTCTCGGAGACCGAGGCGTGCGGGTTCGAGGACCTGTTCGCCGACGGCGACGGCTCGCGTCCGTTCCTGATCGTCACCTTCCTGGCGCTGCTCGAGATGATCCGGCTCAAGCTGATTCGCGTGTTTCAGACGGGCGGCTTCGGCCCGATCCGCGTGTACAAGCGCGCGCGGCCGGCCGACGCGCCGCATCCGATCGGCGATCCCGCGGGCGGACCGTGAAGGCCCGCCCGACGGCCCGACGCAGGTCGGCCCTCTACGGGCCGACGGAGAACGATGACAGAAGAAGCACCCCAGGCCGGAACGGCCTCCGCTGAGCTGAAGGCCATCGTCGAGGCGCTCATCTTCGCCTCGCCGGAGCCCATCACGCCGAGGATGCTGTACAGGCTGCTGGCCGACGAGCCCAAGGAGGACGTGGCGGCCGCCGTTCAGGCGCTGAAGGCCGACTACGACAGCCGCCCGGGGCTGCTGTTCGTCGAGGTGGCCGGCGGCTATCAGATCGTCACGCGCCCGGAGCTGCACGAGTGGGTGCGACGCCTCTTCCACGAGCGCTCGACGCAGCGCCTCACCGTGCAGGGCCTCGAGACGCTGGCGGTCATCGCCTACAAGCAGCCCGTGACCGCGCTCGAGATCACGGAGATCCGCGGCGTCGACACGCACGGCGTGCTCGGTACCCTGCTCGAGCGGCATCTCATCAAGATCGTCGGCCGCAAGAACGTGGTGGGCCGTCCGTTCCTCTATGGGACCACCAAGGAGTTCCTGATCCGCTTCGGGCTGAACGATCTGAGCGACCTGCCGAAGGTCGAGGACATGGCGGAGGCGCTCGGCTTCGACCCGCCGGCGGGCCTCACCGAGCGGACGCCCCGCGAGGAGATGCTGCCGCTGGGCGACGAAGACGCGTCCGAGGTTGGGCCGACCTAATGGTCGGCCCACGTTCCTGTCTCAGTGCAGGGGCCGGCCTTCAGGCCGGCCCTTTGTCAGCGCCGCAACCTCTTTTGCGGTCAGCTCTCTCCACGTTCCGGGCTTCAGCCGCCGATCGGCAATCGGCCCGATCTTCGTCCGCCGCAGCGCGCGCACGGGATGGCCGACCGCCTCGCACATCCGACGGACCTGACGATTGCGCCCCTCGCGAATCGTCAGCACCAGGACGGCTTCCCGCCCCGTCTTCTCGAGCAGCGTGACCTTCGCGGGCAGCGTCCGCGTGGCGTCGAGCGGAATGCCCGTGCGCAGCCGATCGAGCGCCGCTCCGTCGGGCACGCCCGCCACGCGCGCCTCGTAGGTCCGCTCGATGCCGTGGCGCGGATGCGTCAGCGTCGAGGCGAGATCCCCGTCGTTGGTCAGCAGCAGCAGCCCCTCCGTGTCGCAGTCGAGCCGCCCGACGGGATACACGTACTCGCGCACCCCGCGAACCAGATCCATGACCGTGGGCCGTCGCTGAGGGTCCGATCTCGTCGTCACGTACCCCGCGGGCTTGTTGAGCAGGATGTAGCGCCGCGGTTCGGCGGATCGGATGCGCGTGCCGTCCACGCGGATGTCGTCGACGGCCGGGTCGGCCCTGGTGCCCATCTCGCGCACCGTGCGGCCGTTGACGGTGACGCGCCCTTCGGCCATGAGCGCCTCGGCCGCCCGCCGCGACGCGATGCCCGCCTGAGAGAGGATCTTCTGGAGGCGTACCTGCATGTCATCCGGACGCGCAGGCTGAAGCCTGCGCTCTACAGCTGGCGATGTGGAGCGCACGCTTCGGCGTGCGCGGTTCACCGACTCCGCGTAGGCGAATCACCGAGCCGGTCTCGGGGAGGACACACCACGTCTCGCAGTTAGAGACGAAGCACGTCCGCCCAGAACGAGATGAGCTTCCACGTCTCCGACAGCGCCGCCGTGCGATCGAGCTCGGCGTGCGTGATGATCTGGCTGATCAGCACGCGCACGTCCGCCCCCTTGCCTCGCAGGTAGTCGCCGAGCACCACCGACTCCGCGGTCGGAATCACCGTGTCGCCGTCGCCGTGCAGGAGGAAGACGGGCGCCGACGGCTGCGACGGCGCGCTCTCGGGAGAGGCTGCGGGATCCGCTTCCAGGCCGAGGTGCGGCACCAGCACCGGCCCGAGCGCCTGCACGTTGCGGTCGTTGACGTAGGTGAGGTAGGTGGCCGACGGCTCGGGCAGCCCCTTCACCATCTCGCGCGCGTTGGCGAACGTGGCGTTCGCCTGGTCCGCGTCGACCAGCGTGAGCTGGGATGCGAGGAGGAAGGTGGCGATCCCCTCGCGCAGCGGCTCCACCTGAGACGGGGGCACGACGCGGTCGGCGGCGGCATACAGGATCACGGCGACGCCGTAGTCGTGCGGGGGGTGCGTGACGACGCCTGGCGCCTGGACGGCCTCGCCCGTGGCGAGGTAGCGAAGCACGCGCGCCAGATCGCCGTGGCCGCCGAACGAGACGACGAAGGCGACCTTGTCGCGAATGGGCTCTCGGCCGGCGGCAACGATGGCCAGCCCGCCCGCGAAGCTGATGCCGACAATCCCCACGCGGCCGTCGGGCGCGAGATCGGGACGTGCCGCCATCCACGCCGCGGCGTCCTCGATCACGTCCGCGGATCGCGCTGTGATCTGGTACTCCAGCAGATCCGGCAGCGCCAGCGCCATCACGGTGATGCCGCTCCCCGCCAGGTCGCTGGCGAGCGCGGTGAGCCGCGGCTCGGCGATGCCCATCGAGTGCACACCGGGGACGAGCAGCACGGATCGCCGCACACTGCCGCTCGGGCGATAGAACTGCGCCCGCACCTCTCCCTGGCGCGTCGGCACGAGGTGCGGCGCCTCCACCTCGACGTCGCGGGCGCGCGCGTCGACGAACGCCTCCACGCGGCCGCCCACGTTGGCGACGCGCACGAAGAGCGACGCCGCGCGCGCGTACGGCGCCGCGGCGTAGGCCGCGCCCACGGCCACGATCGCCGCGACGATCAGTGCGAGCACACGATTCGAGCGCATCGCGGTGGCAATGTTAGCATTGGTGATTTGTGAAGAGACTGATCGTCGCCATCGACGGACCGTCCGGCGCGGGCAAGGGGACGGTCTCGCGGGCGCTTTCGGACGCGCTCGGCTACCGTCACGTCGACACCGGCGCGATGTACCGCGCGGTGGCGTGGAAGGCCAGGGAGCGGCGCGCGGCGCTCGACGATGAGGGGACGGTGGCGGAGCTGGCCCGCTCGTCGGACATCGTGGTCGAGGGCGGCGCCGTCTCGATCGACGGCCGCGACGTGACGCGCGCGATCCGCACGCCCGAGATCGACAGGGCCGCTGCAGCGGTGGCCCGGTTGCCGCGCGTGCGCGAGATCCTGGTCGCCCGGCAACGCGCGCTCGGCGCGGGCGGCGGCATCGTCATGGAGGGCCGCGACATCGGCACGGTCGTCTTTCCGGAGGCCGATGTGAAGATCTATCTCGACGCGTCGGCGCAGGAACGCGCGCGGCGGCGGGCCGCCGATGCCGCGCACACGGGCGGCCAGGCCGGCCAGGCCGCCGTGGCGGAATCGATCGCCGCGCGGGACGAGTCGGACACCACGCGAACGGTCTCGCCCCTCACGCTGGCCCCCGACGCGGTGCGCATCGACACGACCGGCGTGCCGATCGACCAGGTCGTGCGGACCGTGATGGATCTGGTGAAGAGGAAGTCGGCCTAGCGATCCTCGTAGTCCTCGGAGGAGGCGGGATCGAGCTCCCAGCGCTTCTTGTCGCGGTCGCTGATCTTCTTCTCGCCCTTCAGCTCTTCGTTGTCCTCGTATTGCACGCCGATCGCGCGGCCGATGTCGTCGACGATGTCCTGATCCGGCGTCGGGTTGTCGCCGCCCGGGGCCTCGTCGCCGACGCTGTAGGCCGACTCCCAGTCCGCGTCGATGTCGCCACCGGTCATGGCCGGGCTCGTCTCGGTGTGCTCGTGGAACTTTTCGTGCAGCTCACGGCGCCCCGTCCGGACGGCCGACGCGCTGCGGTCGAGGTCGAGCGAGGAGGGCGGGGTCGGCACCATCTCCTCGTCCTGCACGGTCTTCCGCGCGCGGTCGAGCGCTGGCACCTTGCGAGCGGTCACCGTGCGGGGCGCGGCCGGGCGCGGTGCGCGGCGGGGGACCGTGCGCGCCGCAACGGGCCGCTTCGCGCCCCGGCCCTTGCGGGCCGCGACCGTCCGGGCCTTGGCGACCGGCGCGCGGGTTGCGGTCTTTCGCGCCGGCTTGGTGCGCGGTCGCGAGGTCTTTCGGGCTGCGCCCGCGCGTCTGCGGGGGGCCTTTCGGGCTGCGCCCGCGCGGGCCTTCGATCGGCCCGTGCTCGCTCTGGCCGTCTTGCGCCCTTTGGCTCGTCCGCCCTTGCGTTTCGCCATGGCTGATCCTTTCGGTCGCGAAGCTTGGCTTCGCAACTAGTTTGGCTCGGCCGTACGGCCGAGCCAAACCTTGACTGTTACCGATAAGTGTCGTATCCTCTATGTCTTATCGGCGTTGGACAGGTGCCCGCAGTGCCGGTCGAGCGGCGGAAGAGGTTCCGTGCGCCCGACCGCGCGTGCTTTGTGCCCCATATCCTGCACCCATTCGACTACGCTCAGGGTGCCCTGAGCAAGGTCGAAGGGCATCGCCGTTATAGCCGCGGGGAGCCGGTCCCCGCAACCTTGTCGACTGCGCTCAAGGTTGCCCTGAGCATAGTCGAAGGGCAATCAAGAAAACCGGCCAGCCCCGCCGCGGGGTAATTACGACGGAGGAGGACGTGCACTACACATGACGAATGCAGACAACGGGGTGGTTTCACCCGAGAAAGCGGGGGACCAGCCCGGGGCACCGGCGCGCACCAGAGCTGGCCGGCCCGCTGGCCCGGCGTTCAAGCCGATGCACCACGAAGACATGGACCCGCAGGCGTTTGCGGCCATGCTCGGCGTCTACGACGACAGCTTCCGCAACATGGCCGAAGGAGAGGTCGTCAAAGGCACCGTCCTGAAGGTCACCGACACCGCGGTGATCATCGACGTTGGCTACAAGTCCGAAGGCCTCATCCAGATCGACGAATTCCTCGACGAGAACGGGCAGGTCACCGTGCAACCCGGCGACGTGGTCGACGTGCTGCTCGAGCGCACCGAGGATCGCGAGGGCCATATCGTGCTGTCGCGCGAGAAGGCCGAGAAGATGAAGATCTGGGACGAGGTCGAGAAGGCTTACACCGACCGCAAGGTCGTGATCGGCCGCGTCATCGAGCGCATCAAGGGGGGCCTCGCCGTCGACATCGGCGTGCGGGCGTTCCTCCCTGGCTCGCAGATCGACGTGCGTCCCGTCCGCAACCTCGACGCGCTGAAGGGGCAGGAGCTCCGGATGCGCGTGATCAAAGTCAACAAGAAGCGCGGCAACATCGTGCTGTCCCGCAAGGCGCTGCTCGAGGAAGAGAACGCCGAGAAGAAGAAGACGACGCTCGAGACGCTCGCCGAGGGCAAGGTGCTGCGCGGCTCGGTGAAGAACATCACCGACTACGGCGCGTTCATCGATCTCGGCGGCATCGACGGCCTGCTCCACATCACGGACATGTCGTGGGGCCGCGTCGGCCATCCCTCGGAGCTCTTCAAGGTC
>JACQTK010000299.1 GCA_016210845.1 Acidobacteriota bacterium
CGCATCGAGGCCGGCCGCTCGAAGCCCGCGATCACGCGCCCCCGGACACGCTGCCCGCCCGCGCGGCCGGAGAGGCCCAGCTCGGCCGTCAGCGTGCGGGCCCCCGCGCATCCGGCCGCAACCTGCGCATGGACCAGAGCAAACTCCGGAAACGGCGTGCCTGGATCGGTGGGCAGCGCCACGCGCCGTGCCGCGCAGGCGGGGAGGACAATCCCAACTCCCAGGATCCAAGTCCCAATTCCCAACCTCCACCGCCAGCGTCGGAGGTTGGAGGCTGGGAGTTGGCGGTTGACCATGAACTATCTTGGAATCTTCGTCTGCGCGTCGCTGATCTTCTTCTCGATGACCGCGCGATCGACGTCGCCGCCGTCGCCCTCGAGCGCGCGCGTCCAGGCGGCAATCGCGTCCTGCCAGCGGCCGCGGGCCGCCAGAACATCGCCGAAGTGATCCTGGATGACGGAGTTGCGGTCGAGACGCTCGGCGGCCGGCGCCAGGTACTTTTCGGCCTGCTCGTAGTCGCCGCGGCGAAAGTACGCCCACCCGAGGCTATCGAGGTACGACGGGTTGCCCGGATCCGCGTCGAGGGCGCGCTGCACGAGCCGGATGGCCTCGTCCACGTCGCGCCCGTGGTCGGCCAGCAGGTACCCCAGGTAGTTCAGCGCATCGGGGTTGTTGGGATCGAGGCTCAGCAGCTGGCGGATGGTGCGTTCGGCGTCGCCGTCGCGTCCCGCGTCGACGTACAGGTCGGCCAGGGCGAACTGCGTGCTCGCATCCCGTGGAAACGCCATGGCCGTGGGCTCGAGGATCGTGAACGCGCGGTCGCGGGCGCCGCTCTCGAAGGTGGCGCGCGCGTGCAGGCGCGGGAAGCGCAGGTCGTCGGGATGCTGAGCCTGCGCCTCTGCCGCAGCCGCGGCAGCGCGCTCGTACTCCTTCGCATTGAACCACGCGGCCGCGCGCCTGAACTTCAGCTCGCGGCTCATCGGCTGGACGGCGAGCGCCTTCGTGTAGCTGTCCGCGGCCTCCTTCAACAATCCGGCCTGTTCCTGATACTGCGCCAGCGACGCCGCGACGCGCGGCTCATCGTCGACGATCAGATCGAGCGAGGCAATCGCTTCCTCGAGGTTGCCGGCGGCCGCAAACGCCTGCGCGAGCAGGAGGCGCCCCTGGACCGAGCCTGGGTTCTGGTTGACCACGCGCGTCAGCGCCTCCACCGCCTTGGCCGCGTTGCCCGTGCGCAGGTAGAGGCGGCCCAGCGTGAAGTGGAGCGTGATATCGGTCGGTGTCCCTGCGTCGCTCACCGCGCGCTCCAGGTACGTGATGGCGTCGCGGGCCGCCGTCTCGAGCTGCGCCGCCTGAGTGCGTGCGTTGAGCGTGTCGACGGTCGCCGCAAAGATCAGTCCGAGCACACGGTTCGCTTCGACGTTGGCGGCGTCGAGCGCCAGCGCCTCCCGCGCCGCCTTCTCCGCCTCCGCGCGGCGATTGCGCCGCAGCTGAAATGCGGCGATCTCCGCCCGAACCTCGGCCGACGTCGGGTTGGCCGCGGCGGCCCGCTCGAGCGCGGCCTGGGCGCCAGCGTAGTCGCCCTGCGACTCGAGACGGCGGGCCATCAGGAACTCGAAGTACGCCTCGGCGGACTGGGCAACGGCCGGGCTCGGAACCGCCGCAACGAGGAGACCCGCGAGGAGCAGCGACGACACGACGCGGATGAGCAGGCTCATGGCTAAGCGATTTTAGCTCAAGATGTTATAGTTCGACAGTTTACGGAGCCAATCCCATGCCTGTCGATGCCGAACTGCTGGACATCCTTGCCTGCCCCAACTGCAAGACGCCGGTGAAGCTGGTCAAGAATGACACCGCGCTGAAGTGCGACCAGTGCCACCGTGTGTACCCGATCAAGGACGACATCCCGGTGATGCTCATCGACGAGGCCACGGTGGAACAAGACTGAGTCGGTGCTTCTGACTGAGTCGGTGCTTCGTGAAGGTTCTTCTGGTCCGCCTGCGGCTGATCGGCGATGTGGTCTTCACGACGCCGATCCTGAGGGCGCTTCGGCGGCATCATCCCCAGGCGCACCTGACCTACGTCGTCGAGCCGACGGCAGCCCCGGTGGTGGCGGGCAATCCGCACCTGAATCGCGTGATCGTCGTCCCCAAGCCATCGGGCCTCGCCCGCCTGCGGCAGGACTGGGCGACGGCCCGGCAGCTGCGGCACGAGCGGTTCGACGTCGCGATCGATCTGCACGGCGGCCCGCGCAGCGCGTGGCTGGTGTGGGCGAGCGGCGCGCGGATGCGCATCGGCTATCGCATCGCGGGACGGAGCTGGATGTACACGCACGTCGTGCCGCGGGCGGCCGACCTCCAGCCCCGACACTCCGTGGTGAACCAATGGGACCTGCTGGCGGCGCTCGATATCGGCGCCTGTGATCCGGCGCGGGATGCCGTGGAGATGCCCGTCGATCCGGCGGCCGCGGCGAGCGTCGAACGACGGCTCGCGGCGTCGGGCATCGGGCCGGCCCATCGCCTGATCGTGGTACACGTCAGCGCGGGCAATCCCTTCCGCCGCTGGCCGGAGGAATCGTTCGCGGCGCTCGTGGCGGCCCTGGCGCGCCGCGATCCCATGCGCCGGTTCATGATCACGTCAGGACCGTCCGATTCCCATGCGGCGCGGACCGTGGCCCGGCTCGCGCGGCAGCGGCCGGGCGTGCAGGGGCCGGAGGTGGCGCACGCCGAGTTCGAGGTGGCCGAACTTCGCGCGCTGGCCGCCCGCGCGGCGGTGTACATTGGGGGCGACAGCGGTCCGCTGCACATCGCCGCGACGACGGAGACGCCGATTGTGGCGCTGTTCGGGCCCACGCTGCCCGAGCGGTCGATGCCGTGGCGCGACGGGCGCTGGTTTGCCGAGGCGATCGACGCGGGTGCACTGCCGTGCCGTCCGTGCCACCAGCGGACGTGCGTGCCCGGCGATTTCCGGTGCCTGACCCGCATCGCGCCGGAGCGCGTGGTCGAGGCGGCGGAACGCGCGCTTGCGCGGTCGACGACCACTGTTGGCGCCGACCTCGCGAATGTCGGGGTCGACCGTTAGGTCGGCCCGAAGGCAACAGACCCATGACAGCCACCACGATCAGCGTGAGCGACACGCGGACGGCGCCCGGCGTCGAGCGCATCGCCGTTGGACTGCTGCTCGGGTTCGTGGCCTCGCTCCAGGTGTCCATCGCGCTCGCGCAGATCCTGCTCGGCGCGATGCTGCTGTGCTGGGCAGCCCTGCGGGTGCGCGAGCGTGCCTGGCCGTCCGCGCCGCCCTTCTTCCTGCCGTTGGCCGCGTACGGCGCGGCGACGCTGGTGTCGTCCGCCTTTTCGATCGATCCTCTGGCGAGCCTCGTCGACAGCCGCCAGCTCCTGCTGTTTGCGGTGGTGCCCGCGGTGTGCGACCTCGCGCGCGGCCGCCGGGCGTCGACCGCGGTGGACGTGATCGTGACCATCGGCGCGGCGAGCGCCGCCTTCGGCATCGTGCAGTACGGGGTCCTCCACTACGACAACCTCGGCCAGCGGCCGCAGGGGACGCTCACGCACTACATGACGTATTCGGGCGTGCTGATGCTCGTGATTGCCGCGGCGGTGGCGCGCCTCGTGTTCGGCGCGCGCGATCGGACGTGGCCCGCGCTCGTCATGCCTGCCCTCGTGGTGGCGCTGGCGCTCACGCTGTCGCGCAACGCCTGGATCGGCGCCTGCGTCGCGGCGGGGCTGCTGTTCGCGCTGAAGGACCTTCGGCTGGCCGCCCTGCTGCCCGTCGTCCTCGCGGCGCTCTTCGTGGTGGCGCCTGGCGGCATCGTGACCCGCCTGCAGTCGACCTTCAACGCGCAGGACCCGGCCAATCAGGATCGCTTCGCCATGCTGGAGGTGGGCGCCCGCATCGTTGCGGATCACCCGCTCACGGGCGTGGGCCCGGAGATGGTGGAGCGCGTCTACGAGCAGTACCGGCCGGACTACGCGGTCAATCCCACCAACCCCCACCTGCACAACGTGCCGATGCAGATCGCGGCGGAGCGCGGTCTGCCGGCGCTCGGGGTGTGGATCTGGTTCGTGGCGGCGCTGTCGTTGGCGCTCTTCCGGCAGTTCCGGCAGGGGCATGCGCGCATGCTCGCGGCCACCGGTCTGGCGGCCGTGGCGGCGATGCTGGCGGCGGGGCTGTTCGAGTACAACTTCGGCGACTCCGAGTTCCTGATGCTCTTCCTCGTTCTCGTCACGCTTCCCTTTGCCGCCGCCCGAGCCGATGGTGCTGCCGCCGATCGGCGCTGAGCGGGGCCGCGCGGTGGCGGCCGGCCTGGCCGGTACGCACGTCCTCATCGTCGGCGACGCGATGCTGGACAAGTTCATCGCGGGGCGCGTGACGCGCCTGTCGCCCGAGGCGCCCGTGCCGGTGGTCATGTTCGATCACGAGAGTCATCGGATCGGCGGCGCCGCGAACGTCGCGCACAACGTCACCGCGCTCGGCGGCCACGCGACGCTGGTGGCGGTGACCGGCCAGGACGAAGCGGCGGCTACCCTCGCCCACGCGTGCCGCGACGCGAGCATCGCCCCGGCGTTCGTCGGCGACCCGGGTCGTCCGACGACCACGAAGGTCCGGATCGTGACCGAGCGCAACCAGCAGGTGGCGCGCGTCGATTACGAGGCCGACTCCGACATTTCAGGCGACGTCGAGCAGCGGGTCGTGAGCGCGGTGCACCAGCACGCGACGAGCGCGGCCGCGATCGTGATCTCCGACTACCTGAAAGGCGCGGTCACCGCGCGGGTGATGCAGGCGGCGGTGGCAGCGGGCCGCGAGCGGGGGATCCCGGTGCTCGTGGACCCGAAGATCCCGCACATCGACTACTACGCGGGCGTCACGCTCATCACGCCCAACCATCACGAGGCGGAGATCGCGACCAACATGCGCGTCCGCACGGAAGACGAGGCGCGGATCGCGGCCCGCGTGTTCCGCGAGCGCGCGGCCTGCGGGGCCCTGCTGATGACGCGGGGGGATCAGGGCATGTGGCTGATTGGCGAGGGCGTCGAAGGACATCTGCCGGCCGCCGCGCGGGAGGTCGCCGACGTCACGGGCGCGGGCGACACCGTGATCGCGACGCTGGCGCTGACGCTGGCCGCGGGCGCGACGCTCGCGGAAGCGGCCTGGCTCGCCAACGAGGCCGCGGGCATCGCCGTTGCGAAGTTCGGCCCTTCGGTGGTGACGCCCGCCGAACTGCTCCGCGCCATCGACGCCTCGGCCGGCGTCTGATGCCCGAGCGGCAACCTTCCCGCTCCAGGAGCACGGCAGGATCAGCATCGACGCTGATTGACCGGAGAGTACACGAACTGGGCGATTGGCGAGGGAAGACGCTCCAGCGAGTCCGCGAGATCATCAAGGACGCGGACCCGGAGATCGTCGAGGAGTGGAAATGGGAGACCCCCGTCTGGTCCCACAACGGTCTCATCTGTACGGGTGAAACCTACAAGAACATCGTCAAGATGACGTTCGCCAAGGGTGCTTCCTTGAAGGACCCTTCACGCCTGTTCAACTCCAGCCTCGAGGGGCACGCCAGGCGTGCCATCGACATTCGCGAGGGTGACAAGGTCAATGCAGCTGCCCTCAAGGACCTCATCCGTGCAGCCGTTGCCCTGAATCTCAAGAACAAGCGTCCTTCGGCGGCCGCGAAGCCTGCCCTCCTCGCAGGCGGCAACCCCCAGATCGCGAAGGCCGACGGCGACGCCCCCGTGCAGGCCTACATCGCGGCCATGCC
>JACQTK010000298.1 GCA_016210845.1 Acidobacteriota bacterium
CGTGAGGACCGTTCGCGGCTTCACCGACTTCGGGATCTCGTACGTCTACGTGATCTTCGAGGACGGCACCGACATGTACTGGGCCCGAAGTCGGGTCGTGGAGTACCTCCAGGGCATCCGGGGCCAGTTGCCGGACGGCGTGAATCCGGTGATCGGCCCCGATGCCACAGGCGTTGGTTGGGTGTTCGAGTACGCCCTGGTCGACGAAACCGGCCAGCACACGTTGGCCGATCTGCGCGGCTTTCAGGACTGGTATCTGCGGTATTGGCTGGCTGCCGTGCCGGGTGTCGCCGAGGTCGCGAGCATCGGCGGGTTCGTCAAACAGTACCAGGTGAATCTCGACCCGAACAAGCTGGCCGCCTACGACCTGGCCGTCAAGGATGTGGTCCGGGCGATTCAAGCCAGCAACAACGATGTCGAGGGACGGCTGCTGGAGTTCGCCGGCCGTGAGTACATGGTGCGCGGTCGCGGCTACCTGCAATCGTCTGCGGCCCTCGCGGGGGCGTCGCTCGGCGGCATCGCGCTCGCGATCGGGGTACTGGTGGACGCGTCCATCGTGATGGTGGAGAACGCCTACCGCCATTTGTCGGAGCCGGAGGACGAGCACGCGGCACTGCCCGCCTATGCGGATCAGCCGGCGGTGACGATCCGCGCGGCCAAGCAGGTTGGCCGGGCGATCTTCTTTTCGCTGGTCATCATCATCGTCTCGTTCGTGCCGGTGTTCCTGCTCGAGGCGCAGGAGGGACGGATGTTCCGGCCGCTGGCGTTCACCAAGACGTTCGCGATGATCTTCGCGTCCATCCTGTCGATCACCCTGGTGCCGGTGCTGATGATGATCTTCATGCGCGGCAAGCGGCTGAAGCCTGAGGCGGCGAATCCCGTCTCGCGATTCTTCATCTGGCTCTACGACCCCGCGCTCCGGTTGGCGCTGCGGTGGCGCTGGGGCCTCCTGGTGGCGAATCTGATCGTCGTGGTGCTGACGGTGCCGCTGGCGCTCCGGCTGGGCAGCGAGTTCATGCCGCCGCTGTATGAGGGATCGTTCCTGTACATGCCCACGGCGCCGCCCGGGATGTCGATCGCCGAGGCCACACGGACGCTGCAGGTGCAGGACAAGCTGCTGCGACAGTTTCCGGAGGTCGAGCGCGTCTTCGGCACCGTCGGGCGCGGCACGACGTCGACCGACAACTCGCCGATGGGCATGGTGAACACCACCGTCACGCTCAAGCCGAAGGATCAGTGGCGGCCGGGCATGACGACCGAGCAGCTCCAGGCCGACATGGACGAGAGCCTCCAGTTCGCCGGGTTTCCCAACACGTGGACGCAGCCCATCCGCAACCGGCTCGACATGCTGCTCACCGGGATCAAAACGCCGGTCGGGATCAAGATCTTCGGGCCCGACCTGAACGAGATTCAGCGCATCGGCCGCGACATCGAGCAGGCGCTGCAGGAGGTCGAGGGCACCCGCAGCGTCTACGCGGAGCGGGTGGCCCAGGGCTATTTCACCGACATCCGCATCGATCGGCAGGCGATCGCCAGGCACGGCTTGACGATCGAGGATGTCCAGGACGTCATCCAATCGGCCATCGGTGGGCAAAACGTAACGCGCACCATCGAAGGCCGCGAGCGCTATCCCGTGAACGTCCGGTACGACCGCGACTTCCGCGAGGACATTCCGGGCCTCGAGCGGGTGCTCATCAAGACCCCGATGGGATCGCACGTGCCGCTCGGACAGCTTGCCGAGATTACCCTGACCCCGGGGCCGGCGATGATTCGCGACGAGGATAGCCAGCTTGCCGGATATGTGTACGTGGACACGGCGACGCGCGACATCGGCGGCTACGTCGATCGGGCGAGGCAGGCGATTGACCAGGCCGTGACGCTCCCGGTGGGTTATACGCTGCTCTGGACCGGCCAGTACGAGTTCCAGGTTCGCGCCCGCGAGCGGTTCCAGATCCTGATTCCGATCGTGTTCTTCACGATCTTCATCCTGCTCTACATGACGTTTCGGTCGGTGAGCGAAGCGATCGTCGTGCTGCTCTCGGTGGTCTTCGCCATGACCGGCGGCATCCTCCTGCAGTGGTGGATGGGCTACAACTTCTCCGTCGCGGTCTGGGTTGGCTACATCGCGCTCTATGGCATCGCCGTCCAGACCGGCGTGATCATGATGATTTACTTGCACGAAGCGCTCGATAAGCGGCTGCGCCGCGGCGGCGAGCTCACGAAGCAGGATATCTGGGACGCCACGGTGGCGGGCTCCGTGCTGCGCCTTCGCCCGAAGCTGATGACCGTGACGGTCGTTATGGCGTCGCTGATTCCGATCATGTGGAGCACCGGGGTCGGCGCGGACATCATGCAGCCTATTGCGGCGCCGATCCTCGGCGGCATGGTGACCTCCACGATTCACGTCCTGATCAACCTGCCGGCCGTGTTCTACGTGATGAAGGTGCGGGCGTGGCGGAAGGGGACGCTGACGCTCTCGGGAATGACGCTGCAGGGGTGACGGGTGCCTCGCCCCGAGGCGTCAGTGGTAGCGGGAAGTACGAATGCATATGGAGAGGGATATGAGCAAGCGCGCGAAGCAAAGGCAGATCGCGGCGTCATCGCGGCGTGCGTCGAGGAAGGCGTGGCTGGGCATCGGGGTCGCGCTCGTGACGGTGTTGGGCGTCGGCATCGCGGTGTTCGCCGGGCGTTCTGACCAGGCAGCGACGCAGGTCTCGGTCGCGGCGAGCGACACCGGCGCAGCACCAGACGGGGCCGTGTTGCCGGTGGTCGACGTCTACAAGGACCCGACGTGCGGGTGCTGCTCGAAATGGGTCGAGCATCTGGAAGCCGCGGGGTTCACTGTTCGCACGACGGACACGGGCGATCTCGCGGAATTCAAGACGAAGCACAACGTGCCTGCCCTGGTGCGGTCTTGCCATACCGCGCTGGTGGACGGGTATGTCATGGAAGGGCACGTGCCGGCGGCGGACGTGCAGCGGTTCCTCAGGGAACGTCCGGCGAACGTTGCGGGATTGGGCGTCCCCGGCATGCCAATCGGGTCACCTGGCATGGAGGTGGCGGGGACACAGGCGCAGCGGTATGACGTCATTGCGTTCGCAAAGGATGGGAGTACGCGGGTGTTCGCAACGCACTAAATAGCCATGTCCGAGGCTAAGGAGCGGTGAGTGGCGGTCGCGCGGCTCCGCGGTGGCGAGCTGCAGGAGAAGTCACATGCCTACGTCGTTTCACGTCTCGAGAATCGATGGTCTGCGAGCCCTCGTGCTCGTGCTTATTGTTGTAGGGTGCACCACCGCGACGGCGCGTGTTCCAGCGCGGCGGATGACGAACGTGGTCATCTCACCGTTGCAGCGCATTTTGGTGGCCGGTTTCGTGACCGACGCCGAAAGTCCGCTGGACGTGAACACCGAAACCGTGCGTCTCCTGCGAGAGGAGCTCCGCAGGCAAGGAATCCTTGGCGTCATGCGGGCCGATCCGGTCACGCCGACCAGCGAAGCGGCGTTCAGCGACCGCGAGTACTGGCGCGTGCTCGGGGAAGAACACGGCGCGCCGCTCATTGTGAGCGGCGTGGTGAGACTTCGGCGTGCGCCGCCGAACGTATTCCAGCGAGGTGGTCGAGCTGGCGTGTACCAGATCCAGCCGGGGTTCTTTCTCGAAACAGAGATCGTCTTGATCGATGGCGCGACGGGTCAGGTGCTGTCGTCCGAGCGCCTGCCTCGCAAGGCACAGTATGGGTCGGGACGCCGCGGGTCACCGTCGCTCATGTATTACTCGATGATGTACAGCCTGATGCCGGAGATGGCCCGAGCGGTCCTTGCAGAGCGCAAGACAGCCGTAAGCGTCCGACGAACCGCGTCTTGAGCACAGCCTGAAGTTCGCTCATTCTCCGCGTTGGAGGATTGGCGATGCCCAAGAAACGGACGGCGGCATGGATGGCGCGCCTAGTCGCGCAGTGGCGCAGGAGCGGAGCGTCTGGGGCGAGCTTCGCGCGACGCCATCAGATCCCGGTGTGGACGTTCTGGTACTGGTGCCGCAAGCTCTCAGCGGAGCCGTTGGCGAAGGCTGGGCACACGACGCCCACGACATTCGTGCCGGTACGGATGACCGCTGACCTCGACACGCCCGTGATGGAGATCGTGTTCGCCGGTGGCGAGCGGCTGCAGGTGCGGGGCGGGGCGTCGGCCGACTTGTTGCGGGCGGCGGTGACGGCGCTGCGATCCGCATGCTGACGCTGTCGCCGGCGGTCCGCATCTATTTGGCCACCGGCACCACGGATCTCCGCCGGTCGATCGACGGGCTCGCCGCGCTCGTCCGCGATCGCTTCGCGCTCGATCCGCTCTCCGGCCACCTGTTTCTCTTTCGGAATCGCCGCGGCGACCGGCTGAAGATCCTGGCGTGGGACCGCTCCGGCTTCTGCGTGCTGTACAAGCGACTCGAGCAGGGGACGTTTGCGTGGCCCGCCGAGGCGTCGAGCGGTCCCGTCGAGATGCGGAGTCCCGATCTGGCGCTCCTGCTCTCCGGCGTGGATGTGGCGCAGACGCGGCGTCGGCGCTGGTACGAGCGTGTCGCGTGATCGTGGCCCCCCTTGTACGGGCGCGCACGTTCGTGTAGAGTGCTCGCGTGTCTGAGGCGCGCGTGCCCGATGTGACCGATCTCGCCGTCGCGCGCGCGCTGATTGCCACGCTCCAGGACGAGCTCACCAAGGTCCAACGCGAGAACGCCTCCCTCCGCCATCAGCTCGACGTGCTGTGCCAGCGTCTCTTCGGCAAGAAATCGGAGCGCGTTGATCCGCGGCAGCTGCAGCTCGCGCTTGAGCAGTTGGCCAACGAGCCGGGCCCCGTCACCGAGCCCATCGAGATGGATTCGGGCGAGACGCCGGTGCGCGGCCATGCGCGCCGACGACCGACGGGACGACGGCCGCTCCCCGCCCACCTCCCGCGCCGCCGCGTGGAGATCGACGTGCCCGACAGCGACAAGACGTGCGCGTGTGGGCAGGCGCGCACGCGCATCGGGGAAACGGTCACGTCGAAACTCGAGTACGAGCCGGCCAGCTTCGTGGTCATCGAGACCGCGCGCGCCAAGTACGCGTGCGCACGCTGTCATGCCGGTGTGGTCGAAGCCCCGGCACCCCCGCAAGCCGTGGAGCGGTCCCTGGCGGGCGAGGGCCTGCTCGCGCACGTGATCGTCTCGAAGTATGTCGACCACCTCCCGTTGTATCGGCTCGAAGGGATCTTGGCCCGCGAGGGGATCGATCTGTCGCGCACCACCTTGTGTGACTGGGTCGCCGACGTGGCGACCGCGCTGGCGCCGATCGGGGAGCAGCTGCGTCGCGAGGTGGTCGCGGCGGACTACCTCCAGACCGACGACACGAGCGTCACCGTGCTCGGCGACCAGGGCGGGAGCTTCAAGGGGCGCCTCTGGGTGTACCTGGATCCCCTGGGACAGCAGGTCGCCTTCGACGCGACCGCGACCCATGAGCGCGACGGGCCCGCGGCGTGGCTCGCCGACTTTCGCGGCAAACTCCAGGCAGACGCCTATGCGGGGTACGACGGGCTCTATCAGAGCGGGCAGGTCCTGGAGATCGGCTGCCTGGCCCATGCGCGCCGCCGGTTCGTCGAGGCCTTCGCGACCGACGGCGCGGCCGCGCTCACCGTGGCGCTCATCCAGCAGCTCTATCATGTGGAGCGCGCCGCCGCCGATCTCACGCCGGACGCGCGTCGGGCGCTACGACAGGAGCACGCGGTGCCGTTACTCGCGCAGCTCAAGGCCGAGCGCGATCGGCTCGCCAGCACCGTGCTCCCGAAATCACCCCTCGGCGACGCGGTGCGCTACCTCACGAATCAATGGGAGGCGCTGCAGCGCTTTGTCGACGACGGGCGCCTGGCCATTGACAACAACAGAGCTGATGCCGCTAGCGGCATCAGCTCTGGAATGCCGCCTGCCCGATTATGCCGCGCAATGCGGATGGGCGGCTGGATCGAACGAATCTCCGCACCGACGATTGTTGCTGACGCGGCATAATCCGCGTGCTCTCCTCAGTC
>JACQTK010000301.1 GCA_016210845.1 Acidobacteriota bacterium
AGGGCTCCTGTGCCGCAGACACGCACAGGGTGCCACAACAGAGTCGGTCTGTCAATAATATATATGACCGACCGACTCAAATGTAGAAACTCCAGGCGCGGGGGCTTCAGCCCCCGCGTGCGCGAGGCACGCGCAGGCTAAAGCCTGCGCGCTACACCCTGTCGAAGAGTGCGGATTACAGCAGCGCCTTGATCGCCGACTCGAACTTCTCCTTCTCCGTGAAGCCCGAGTGCGACTGGCAGATCCGCCCCTGCCGGTCGATGATGAACGTGGTGGGCAGGCCGATGAGCGGCCCGAACGCCTCCTGCACGTCTTCGCGTCCCTCGCCGATCAGGATCGGATAGTTCATCTTCATCTGCTCGGCGTACGGCCTGAGGACGGCCGGCGCCTCGTCGACGGCGAACCCGAGCACCTGCAGCCCCTTCGCGCGGTACCGCGTGTAGAGCTCGATGAAGCCCGGGATCTCGAACTTGCACGGCCCGCACCACGTGGCCCAGAAGTCCAGCAGGATGACCTTGCCCTTGAAGTCGGCGAGGGTCACCGTGCCGCCGTCCAGATCCTTCAGCGTGAAGTTCAGATTGGCCGGCCTGGCGTCCGGGGGGCAGACGGACTGGGCCGCGTGGACGGTCGCCGTGGCGGCGACCAGCGCCGCCAGACCGGCAGCCACGAACATCCTTGGGTACCGCTTCACCATCTCAGGTCCTCCTTAAAGGAACGCGGCTCATCAATACGCCGGCAGATACGGCGCGAGGTACTGCGCGATCAGCGTAAACCGATTCGTGAACATCAGCGTTCCCACGGCCACCAGAAACACCCCCGAGGCGATCTCGATGGCCCGGAAGTGGCTCTGAATGCGCGCGGAGGCGGCGAAGAACCGGTCCACCGCGAGCGACGTGGCCATGAACGGCACCGCGAGCCCGAGCGAATAGCCCGCCAGCAACTGAACGCCCTGCGTCACCGAGTCTTGCGCCGCCGCAATCGCCAGAATCCCCGCGAGGATCGGCCCGATGCACGGCGTCCAGCCGAAGGCGAACGACACGCCCACCAGCAGCGCCCCCGCGAGGCTGGCCGGCTTGCGAATGGCCTGGGCGCGCTTCGAAGCGTTCAGCCATCCGAGCCGCAGCACGCCGACCGTATGCAGGCCGAACAGCACCAGCACCACGCCCGCCACCTTCCCGAGCACCGTCAGTTGCGACAACAGAACGCCGCCGACGGCGGTGGCGGACGCGCCGAGGGCGACGAAGACCATCGAAAACCCGGCCACGAAGGCGAGCGAGGCGAGCAGGACCTTTCGCCGGCCGTGCCACGCGGTCCGGCTGCTCGAGACGGGGGCCGCCGTCTGTCGCAGCTCCCCCACCGTGAGGCCGGACACGAACGAGAGATACCCCGGAACCAGCGGCAGTACGCACGGCGACACGAACGACAGCAGGCCCGCCGCCACCGCCGCCGCCAGGGTGATCGGCTCCATCGTGGCTGATGGTGATCTTATGCGCTCGGGGGACCTTCCGCGGCACCGAGGCACGGAACTGTGGGGTGGCGCACACGGAGGCTCTTGCAGGCTTTGATTGCCGGGCCGTTTCCTGCTACATGTGGATGCACGATGAGCCTGAAGAGCGTCTGGTCCGCGTTCACCGTTGTCTTCCTGATTGGATCGGGATCCGCATCGGCGCAGGCTCTCCGCCCTCCGAGGGCCGATGTCACGCCGCTGATGGAGAGCACCGGGGTCGTGGCGGGCACCACGACGCGAGTGGCGGTCCACGTGCTCCTGCCCGAAGGGCTGCACGTCAACGCGAACAAGCCGCGCGATCCCTCGCTCATTCCGGTCGTGCTCACGGTGGAGCCGCCGCCAGGCGCCTCCGTCGTGGAAGTCGTGTACCCGGAGCCGACCGATCTGGACCAGATTGGCGCCGAGCAGCCCCTGTTGGTGTACGAACGCGAGTTCGCGATCGGCGTCAGCCTGGCGCTCGCGCGCGATCTCCCGATCGGTGAGCTGACGGTACCCGTGCGCCTGCGCTATCAGGCCTGCGACGACAAGCTCTGTTACGTCCCAGGCACGGTGTCCACCGCATGGACGCTGCCCGTGGTGCCCACGGGGACAGCTGTCACCGCGGGCCACGTCGAGATCTTCGCCGGGATTCCATTCGGAACAGGCGAGGCTCCACCGGTCGGTGAGGTCGACGGAGAGGCGAGCGTTCCAGGCGCTGCCGCCAGCGGCAACGGCATCGCGCAGCTCGACAGCTTCACGATGCTCGGCAGCACCGGTGGATACCTGGGCCGCGACGACTTCCTCACGTTCGTCCAGAACGCCGAGAACGGCGTCCGGGAGCAAGGGCTGCTCGAGGGCCGCGGCATACCGGCCATGCTGCTGCTCGTCCTGATTGGCGGTCTCGCGCTGAACCTCACGCCCTGCGTGCTGCCGATGATCCCGATCAACCTGGCCATCATCGGCGCCGGCGCGCAGGCCGGTTCGCGCCGTCGCGGGTTCCTGCTGGGGAGCGCGTACGGCGCCGCGATGGCGGCGGTCTACGGCGGGCTCGGGCTGGTCGTCATTCTGGCAGCCGGCACCTTCGGGACGATCAACTCGTCGCCCTGGTTCAACGCGGGCATCGCCGCGCTCTTCGTCGTGCTCGGCCTGGCGATGTTCGACGTCGTCACGATCGACTTCTCGAAGTTTTCGAGCCGTCTGAATCTCGGGGCGAGCGGCCGCGGCTCGTACCTGCTGGCGTTCGGCATGGGCGGCGTGGCCGCGCTGCTGGCGGGCGCCTGCGTGGCGCCCGTGGTGATTCAAGTCATCCTGTTCTCGAGCGACATGTACGCGGGAGGCACCACGGCGGCCCTGGCGCTCCCCTTCCTGCTCGGCATCGGCATGGCGGTGCCGTGGCCGATCGCGGGAGCGGGGATCAGCGCCCTGCCGAAGCCTGGTCCGTGGATGGTGCGCGTCAAGCAGGCCTTTGGGGTCATCATTCTGGCCACCGCCTCCTACTACGGGTATCTCGGATATTCGCTGTTCGCCGACCGGTGGGTCGACCCCACCGCCGTGTCGGCGAGCGTCGAGAACATGGTCAAGGAGGGATGGTACCCCTCGCTCGCCGAAGGCCTGACGGCGGCTCAGCGTGAGCAGAAGCCGGTGCTGATCGATTTGTGGGCGACGTGGTGCAAGAACTGCCTGACCATGGACCGTACCACGCTCGTCGATCCCGAGGTCACCGGCGCGCTGTCGGGATATGTGAAGATCAAGTTCCAGGCCGAGAACCCTGACCAGCCGCCCTCAAGCGACGTCATGCGCCGGTTCGGCGCAATCGGGTTGCCCACGTACGTGATAATGAAGCCCGTGGGGTGACGCGTTCCCTCGCACGTCCCAGATCGGATCTGTGAACTAGCTCACTCTTCCCCGCTGTTGTCGCTCTCGGCGCACGTCAGGAGCGGGCGGACACCCGATATCATGAACGCTGCCTGCAGGCGCCCGGGGTAGGCCGCCGACAGGATGGCTCGGCGCGCTGTCTTCAACCATGCCTGCGCACACCAAGCTCTGGTACTTCGAGCAGTTCCGCATGCTGTCGGCCCTGAGCGACGCGCAGCGGCGTCACCTGGAGAAGGTGACCCGAATGCTCGAAGTCAAGCGCGGGACGCCGATTTATCTGCCGGGTGATCCAAGCGATCTCGTCTATCTGCTCAAGAGCGGCGTCATCAAGATTTCCACGACCACGCCCGACCGCCGGGAGGTCATCCTGGCGTTCCTGTACCCCGGCGACATCTTTGGCGAGCTGGCCGTCGTCGACGAAGCGCCCCGCGACCACGTGGCGGAAGCGTACGAAGACTGCGTGATCTGCGCGATGAACCGTGAGTCGGTGATGCGGCTCATCCGGGAGACGCCGGACGTGGGCTTCCAGATCACGAAGCTGATCGGGCTGCGGCTGCGGACGCTGCGGTCGCGCGTCGAGGAGCTGCTCTGCAAGAGCGCGCACGCACGGGTGGCGCACGCGCTGCTCGAGTTGGCCGATCGGCACGGCGTGTCCGATACTGATGGCGTGCTGATCTCGCTTCGGCTCAGCCAACGGGACCTCGGGCGGCTCGTCGGCCTCAGCCGCGAGACGGTGAACGCGATTCTGCAGGAATGGCGCGAACAGCAGCTGCTGGAAATGGATCGGCGGAGCGTGCGTCTGCGCGATCCCGAGCGCCTGCGGCAGATCGCGTCGCACCCGGCACCCGGCGAGCCGCCGGCGGCTCGGCACGCGGATCGGACCGAACGACCCAAGACAGGCACCTAACGGAAGCGAACGGGGCCCGGTGGCCCTCCCGGTCTTCAAAACCGGCGTGCTCCCCGTTCGCGGGGAGGCTGGGTTCGACTCCCAGGCGCTTCCGCCATTCGACTCGGCCGCTTCGCGGCCTCACTCATGGCAAGCCTCGCCACGAGCGGCCGAGTCGAATGCCCTGAGCCCCTCGACGTTGCTCGGGGCTCCCTGAGCGAAGTCGAAGGGAGCGAGCGACATTCTTCGCTCTAACGACGGCTCGCTCTACGTCGGATTCACCGACGACCTCCAATCGCGGCTTGCCAGACAAAGAAGCTCTGATTGCCGGGGACCGCGCATTGCTGAAACGACTCTGATATTTGAACGTGTCCGCCACGGACGAAGATAGACGTCGTTCAGGCGAGTCGAGCACGACTCCCAGGCGCGTCCGCCGCTATTCTCCAAAGACTTCACACCCCGGGAACGTCAGGGCAAAGCCGTACCACCGCGTGAAGGTCTGCAGCGGCCGATCCACCGCCAGTGGTGTGCCATCGCGACCGATCACCAGGCCGGAACGAATGGTCCGGCCATCGGCGAGGCGGATCTCGTTGCCGTCGACCTGCACATCTGCGGCGTCCAGGAACAGCGCCGCCGGTGTGAACGTGTCCGGATCCATGTAGATCAGCACGTTGCGATCGGCGAACACATCGAAAAACGCCCGGCCGCGGCCTTGGATCGTGGCCATCGGGTAGAAGCGGTGCGTGTCGCCGCTCGACAGCCCGAGGCCGAGCTCCATGCGGGGACGGCGCGTATCTTCGACAGCCAGCGACCCCACGAACTTGTTGTTGAGGGTCGCGCTCGGATCGAGGTTGTTGCGCGCGCCCCCAAGCCGCCGCGAGGAGATGGCCACCTCGATATGTGGATTCAGCGCAAGCGCCTGCCTGGCGTTCGTCTGCAGGAGGTTCGACACGGGAAGCCGCCGCCCGAGCAGCGGCCCGTGAACGGCCTCACCGGTGATGTGGTTCCACAGCGTGCCGGTCTCGAGGTCCCGCATCACGAAGAGGGCGTCGTACACGCCGGTGACGACGAAACGATGCGCGCCGCCGTCGATCGTGGGGATCATACTGACCCCCGTATTGCACACCACTCAAAAAGTGACCATCCACTCCTGGCCGCCCGCCATTCCCTGGGCGATGTGGTGGAAGGCCATCTGGTCGGTCAGGAGCGCCAGCTGGCCGCTAGCGGTCTCGGTGACCAGCAGCCGCGTCTGGTCGTCGAGAATCCCTTGGTCTAACGCCTGCCGTAACGGCTGCGTCTCCGTGACGTGGAACGTCTCGAACATCCCCTCGGAGTCGGCCAACCGCGCAATGTCGAAGGTCGGCCGTGGCGTGCCGGACGGGGACTGCGCGGTCATCGTGGCGGGGCGCACGAGGAACACGAGCGCGGCCGCCAGCGGGACGTGCAGGAATCTCGCTGTCGCATGCATAGGGACCACCTCCGTCGAGAGCGCGTCGGCGGGATTATAGAGCGGAAGGCCCATCGCCGAGGGCGTTGTAACATTCTCGAGACTGGCGAGACCAACTGGTGTGTACTATCGCACCGGGCCGGACGGCCGGGTCGTGAACGTCCAGCTCCCGGCACCGGACGCCGCCGATACCATGCGAGCCACACACCCGGAGGATGCGGCGCTGGTCGCGCGGCTGCTCACCGGCGACGAAGCCGCATTCCGTAGCCTGGTCGAGCAGTACCATGGCCGTCTCCTGCGGCTCGCCCAGGTCTTCGTCGGCGACCGCGCCGCCGCGGAGGAGGTCGTGCAGGACACCTGGCTCGCAGTCCTCACCGGTCTCCGCGCGTTCGAAGGACGTTCCGGCCTGAAGACCTGGATCTTCAGTATCCTGACCAACCGGGCCAAGACCCGAGGTCAGCGCGACAAGCGAGTGGTGACGTTCTCCGCGCTGCTCGGCCCGCATGCCCGAGAAGAGCCCCCCGTGCCTCCGTCCCGCTTCACGGCATCGGGACGATGGTCGGAGCCCCCCGAGCAGTGGGACGACGTCACGCCGGAACGGCTGCTCCTGCAGCGCGAGACGCGGGCCCTGATCGATCGGACCATTGCCGGGCTGCCGGACGGTCAGCGGGCGGTCGTCACGCTGCGCGACGTGGAAGGGCTCGACGCGGCAGAGGTGTGTAACATTCTCGAGATCAGCGAGACTAACCAGCGAGTACTGTTACACCGCGCCAGGGCCAGGATCCGGAGCGCCCTGGAGCAGCACCTGCGGAGAAGGTAACCAAGCGATGTTGACGTGCAGGCAGCTCACCGAGGTCATCACCGACTATCTGGAAGGCCGGATGTCGATCATGGATCGGCTGCGCTTCCGGGCCCACATCGGCATGTGCCGGCATTGCCGCGCCTATCTCGCGCAGATGAAGCACACCATCGGCGCCCTCGGCAGGCTCCCACCTGAGACCATTCCGCCCGACGTCCGCGATCAGCTGCTCGCGCGATTTCGCGACTGGAATCGATAGCAGCCCCGGGAATTCACGTGAATTGAGATGAATTCCGCGTAGCTGTCAGCCGTCAGCGTTCAGCCCGGGCCCGACATCCGAGGGCTCAGCTGATAGCTGATAGCTGACAGCTACTCCAGTCCTCACGCCATCACATCATCGCGCCCAGCTTCACCTCTTCCCACCGGCCGCCCTTGTTCACCTGGACGCTCTTGGCGAGAATCGCGCCGTTGTGGAGCGACCCCACGACGCGAATCTGCTGACCGACGTAGTCGGCCAGGGCCGTGGAGGGGGCAATGAGTGCGTGGAACTGCTTGTCCCGGGTCAGGATCGCCGCCGGCGTGCCTCCCTTCAGACACATGGTGCCGCAGGCCGCCATGGGGCCATGGTCGTTGTCGGCCTCGCCCATCCCCAGGTAGCACTTGCTATCGACCAGGGTGCCTTCGTACGTCGTCTGAGCGCCCACCGAGGCGAGGGCAAAGACGGAGACGAACAGCCCCAGTGCAGCGAATCGGATATGGCTCCTCATGGATTCCTCCCGTAAGTGATTCCCCTGTTTACTGTTAGCGCACGTGGCTCGCATCGGTACCCGCTGGGCGACACGACCCCTGGCGCTGGGTTCCTCGGCGCGTAGTCTCCAAGGGCCTCCATTCGTTACACGGCGCGCGTGGGCGATCGTCGGAACGCGGTGGCGGGGATTTTTCAGCGTGGAAATCCACCCCGGCCTGCATGGGCCTGCCTGTAACACGAGCGCCGCTCGGAAGACTGTGACACCATGGTCATCCGCGTGTCCGAAGGGAGGCAGGTCTGACAGGTGGAATCCGGGCGGCTGGCGTGGCTGTTCTTGCGATCGCCGTCACGGGGACGGGAGTGCTCTGGTATCAGCAGCGCTCCAGGGCTCCGCAGCCGCCCGCGCACGAGGAGGCAGCCCATGTGCACGCGGATGGACGCCATGGGCATGACGAGGCGGGCGGGGTGGGCGCCGGGACCGGACGGGTCACGCTGCGCTTCTTCAAGGCGCCCGAGACGCTCGAGCCGCTCACGATGACCACGATCGACGGCCGGACGATCACGCCGGACGATCTGCGCGGCAAGGTGACGCTGGTGAATTTCTGGGCCACCTGGTGTCCTCCCTGCCGGGCGGAGATTCCGGATCTCGTGGCGCTGCAGGAAAAGTACCCCGGCGAGCTGCAGATCATCGGGGTCTCCGAGGACGAGGGCGCGCTCGACGCCGTGAAGGCGTTCATCGCGGAGCACGGGATCAACTACCCCGTCGTGATGGCGACGCCCGAGATCGAGGCGGCCTTTGCCGGCGTGACCGCGCTTCCGACCTCCTTTGTCCTCGACGGTGACCTGCGGATCGTCCAGAAGCATCTCGGGCTGCTCGATCCCGTGGTCACGGAACTGGAAGCCCGGGCCCTCGCCGGGCTGCCCGTGGACGCCGCGGTCGAGTACGTCGATCCGGCACAGCCCGTCGGCCTGGAGAACGCGGCGCAGGCCAAGGAGATCCCTGGGGTCGACCTCACGACCCTCTCGCCCGGGCAGCGGGCCGACGCGCTGCAGGCGCTGAACTCGGAGGGGTGCGTCTGCGGCTGCGGCCTCACCGTGGCCAGGTGTCGCGTCGAGGATCCCGCGTGTCCCGTCAGCCTGCCCCTCGCCCGGCAGATCGTCGACGAAATCGTGGCGACGCGGTAAGCTGGCAGACGATCCGGTGCATCGCATGAAGCGGGCTCGACGTCACCTGGTCGCAATCGCCGGAGCGACACTGGCCATCCAGCTCGCCGTACTCACAGTCGGCTCGCTACGGGCGTGCTGGGGCGAACATACGCACGCCGGCCTGCCCGCGCCGGACTGTCCGATGCACCACGCGCCCCCGCCGGTATCCCCTCATCCTCACCACGGACACGCCAGCGCCGCGGACGGCTCCGGTGCTGGCGGCGAGCACATCGCCTGCCGCTGCTCCAACGACGGCTCGGGGCCGTACGTCGGCCCCAGCGGCATCGTTGCCGCGCCGGCGGCAGTGTGGCCGCCGGCTCGAACCGTGACCGTTGCACTGCAGAACGACGCATCTGTTGACGACATCGGCTTCCCGCCGGCGTCACCGCCACCGCGCTCAGCTTCCTTCCGGCTTTCCTGAACTCGGGTCGAGTTCGTCCCCGCTTGGCTGCCGGATTCGCTTCGTGGCGATCCAGCGGCTGGGGTTCGTACGAGCGGCGGCCGACGTGCGCCCGGTGGCTGCGCTGACGTAGGGCGCCTTGACGGCCCGCCTGGCGCGGCGTAAAGCCGCGCCCTGCGAACGTCAACGCAGGCGCTGCCGGGATTAGTGGGTTGCACATCCTCTTGTCGGGAGTAGAAGGTATGTTCGTCAAGCACGGTGCCTTGCCCGTCGTTCTGTTCGCGGTTCTCGGCCTGACCGTCGACGTCGGGTACGCGTGGGCTCAGGCCGAAGGCGTTATTCGAGGCCAAGTGGTGGCCGCCGCCGACGGATCGGCGCTCGCCCACTCGCCGGTGACACTCACATCGGGCGCTTCAGGTGAGTCGTGGCACGCGGACACGGACCTCGCCGGGTGGTTCTCGTTTTCGCCTGTCAGACCTGGCGAATACGCTCTGTCCGCGTCCTCGGACGGATTCAGCGCTCGTTCGATCGACCTGGTGCTCCAGCCACGCGAGGTCAGGCTCGTCACCGTCAGCCTCGAGGTGGGCGGCCTCGCGGTCAGTGTCACTGTGACCGGGGAGGCGCTGCTGCCGAGCACGCGCTCGCCGAGCTCCACGGTGCTCACGCCCGAACGCGTCGACGTGCTTCCTGCTGCCCAACGAACCAGTCTTCCCGACGCACTGGTCACGCTCGCACCGGGCATGATTCGGGGACACGACGACTTCGTGCACATCAGGGGGCACGAGGTGGCGCTGAACCCCCTGATCAACGGCGTCTTCTTCTGGGAGAATCCCCACGCGCAGTTTGCGGGAGGTCTCAGCCCTGACGTGATCGAGACGGCCAACGTCATGACCGGCGGCTTTTCAGCAGAGTACGGCAACCGCTTTGGCGGCGTCGCGGACATTGTCACGAAGTCCGGCTTCAACCTGCGCGAGAGCGGGACGCTCACGCTGAATGCCGGAGAGGCAGCACGCCGGAGCGCATCCGGAGAACTGGGCGGCAGCCGGGAGCGATTCGCGTATTACCTGTTTGGATCCGTCTTTCGGTCGGATCGGTTCCTGAGCCCGCCGGATCCACGGGCGATTCACGACCGCGCGCGTGGCGGCCACGCATTCGTCCAGCTCGACGGGAACCTCGGTGACGCGGGGACGCTCCGTGCCGTCTTCATCGGCGGGGCCGCCAACTTCGACATTCCAACGACGCCGCTCGATGTCGAGCTGCGTCCCCTCGCGCGCGCGGAGCAGCGAACGCGCCAGCAGACGGCGATCGTGGGCTGGTCGCGCGGCTGGTCGGACATGTTCCTCTCGGCCTCGACCTATCAGCGGTGGTCGCGCGTGCACCTGCTGCCGGCCGAAGGACCGCTCACCGCCCGGGCCAGCCTCGCACGGGAGCTGCTGACGGTCGGGGCGAAAGCCGACGTCACGCGGAGCGCCGGGCCGCACACCGTCAAGACGGGCATCGACGTGGTCCGTCTCCGGCCGCGTGAAGACCTCGCCTACGACTACGCCGGGTACCGCGACTTCACGCATCTCGTCGGCGTGCCGCACCTCCACGTCACCGGCCAGCGGATCGCATCTGCCGGACGGGAGTCTGGCGGCCAGGTGAGTGTCTATGCGCAAGACACGATTCAGCTGGCCCCTCGCGTCACCGCCGATCTCGGCGTGCGCGTCGACCACTACGGCCTCGTCATCACGGCGACGCACGCAAGCCCACGGGCGAACGTCGCCCTGCAGGTGGGACGCGACACCGTCCTGCACGCGTCGTACAACCGCTTCTTCGTGCCCCCACCGATCGAAGGCGTGCTGTCGAGCGGCGCCGGGCTGACGCGGTCGATCCGCGAGATCGGCGTTGCGCTGCCGGCTTCCGAGCCGACCGTCGAGGATCAGTTCGAGTTCGGGATCACCACGCCCATGCGCCCACTCCAGGTCGGCGTGACCGGGTATGTCCGAGCCTCGGACAATCCGGTGCACACGACCGTGTGGCCGGACTCGCGCATCTACTCCTACGCCAGCTTCGACCGCGCGCGCGCCTACGGCGTGGAGCTGAAGGCCGATGCGCCGGGGTTGGCCCGGTACGGCCTGACGGGCTACGTCAACTACGCCCTCGGACGGGTGTACTTCTACAACCCGGCCACGGGTGGCTTCGTGACCGAGGCCGATCACCTCATCGAGACGAACCGCTTCCTGGGCCCGATGGACCAGACCCACACGCTGACCGCGGGCGCGACGTACACGCACACGCCAACCGGCCTGCGACTGGGAACGGCCGTCGAGTACGGAAGTGGCACGCCCATCGATCACGCCGGCGCGGACGATGGGCACGCTGACGGGGACGTCGATCACGACCACACGTCACCGGCCGGCGGCGCGGTCCGGGTCCCGGGGCACGTCACCGCGAATGTCTCGTTGGCCATCGATCTCGTGCGAGACACGAACCGCCGTCCGAGATTCTCGCTGCAACTCGATATCGAGAACGTCGCGAATCGCCTCCATCTCCTCGCGCAGGAGAGCGAATTCTCCCCGACGCAGTTCTCGATTCCCCGCCTGATCTCCGGGACGGCGAGAGTCCGCTTTTGAGCGAGACGTTTGGACGCGCGGAGCGCGCCTAGGACCGCTATGCGGACGGGCAAACGAGTACGAAACTCTCGTTTGGGGCCGCATAGCGGTCCAGATTCAGAAGTCGAGCTGCGCGCTGATCTTGAACAGGCGCGGCTGCAGCACCACCGTCGGGCGCCGGAACACGCCGAAGTTGGGGTTTTCTCCAATCACGGTGTCCTCGTTGAACAGGTTGAACACGTCGAGGTTCACCACCGTGCGCGTCCGGCGGAGCCGGAAGCCCTTCCCGACGCGGAAGTCGAACTGATGCAGCCGTTCGCCATAGGCCGTTCCAGGCTCTACCACATTGACCGTGATGTTCTGCCGGCCGCCCGACAGGTTCCGGCCGAGCCCCGGCGCAACCACGGCATTGCCCGCGACGAAGTTACCGACGATCTGCGGGCCCGGCAGGCTCTGGTACGTCAGGGCCACCTGCACGTCGACCCGTGGGAGCGTGTAGGAGCCGAACCCTTTGACCTGAGTCTGGAATCCGGTCTCGACGTGGCAGTAGGGATTGAATTGCGCACTCTCCGGCAGCGCCTCGCGGACATCGCAGTTGTCCGTCGTCGTCTTCCCTGTGCTGATGCCGCCTTGGGCCAGCAGCCCGTTGCGGAGCCGGGCGCGCGCCGTCACGTCCATGCCGTTCCAGTTCTCGTACTGGTCGCCGAAGTTGTCGGCGAACGTCACGAGGTTGTTGGCGGGGCGGCCGAAGCTCGCCGGCGTCAGCTCGAAGAGGTCGGGGATCGTCCGGCCGCTCGCGTCCTCGAGCCGGGGATCGGTGGGCGCCACGATGCCGAAGCGGTCGAAGTCGGCCGGCGAGAAGGCCAGATTGTCGGTCGTGATGAAGTTGCCGAACCAGCGACGGAAATAGGCGACGTCGACCGACACCCGCGGCAGGATCTCGTGCTGCACGCCGGCGGAGAACTCCCAGTTGTACTCGCGCGTGCCCCAGCCCGAGAGCACGTCCGGATCGAACGTGGTGCCGAGCTCACGGCCGAAGTTCACGTTCGCCATCCGCCCGCATTCGCCATTGGCCTGCGGGTTGATCACATCGCAGTCCGGGATGAAGTTCCGGTTGGCATCGTTCCACGACCGCGTGGTGGCATTGACGAGCCGCGCCACGGGCGCCAGGTCTGCGCCGAACAAGCCGGTGAGCCCCTGGCCGCGGACGTACTTGTTGAGGGTCCCCCGGACGGCCGTCTTCCCGTTTCCGAACACGTCGTAGGACGCCGCGAGCTTCGGGGTGATGTCCTTCCACTCCACGCCGTCGGTCTCCGGGAACAGGAAGTTCCGGTCGGGTGTGAGCGGCGACGGGCCAACGAAGGTCGCTTTGGCGCCGTCCTTGAAGTAGTCGAACCGGAGGCCGCCGCTGAGCGTCAGGCGCCTGATGGTCCATTTGTCCTGCGCATACACGCCGACGTCCGCGTCGAGGCGCATGTTGCTGTCAATCGGGTTCGCGTTGAGCGAAATCAGGTTCGGCACGCCGTTGTTGAGCCGCATGCTCAACGGGTTGGAGCTGAAGGTGGTCAGCCGGTTGAGACCGAACCCGTGCGAGAAGCCGACCTTGGCGGAGTGGGCGCCGGTGACGTACGACAGCGCGGCGCGATAGACCGTGTTCTCCGTGCGGCCACGGTTCCACGCCGGCCGCCCGCGGAACAGGAAGCCGTCCGACTGCTCCGTGACCGCGGTCAACGTGCTGGCGTTCTCCGGCCGGCCCTGCGTCGCCCACGGGAAGCCCCGCTGGAACACGGTCGCGTCGAACATGAGGCGGTTGGTCATCGGGAACGTCCAGTCGGCCTGGTAATGCCGCATGGTCCGGGACCAGAACAGCGCCGCCGATTCCGGCGACGTGGTGGCGTTGATCGTCGGACACACGCACCGCGTCTGGTCGTCGACGTAGAGCGCCAGCTTGTGCCGCTGGGTCGCCTGCCAGGTCAGCCGCAGGCTCCGGTTCTTGGAATCGAGCTTGCTGACGGCCGGTTCGTCGGCATCGGGGGCGCGGGTGAACGCCGCCGGGTCGCCGGCGTTGCGGTTGACGGCGTTGCCGCCGACGAAGTTGTCGACCTCGTTGTGCCGCCAGGCAAACCAGAACCACAGCTTGTCCTTCTTGATCGGCCCACCGCCCGCCGGATTGAAGTCGACGATCCGGTCGACCGAGTTGTTGGCCAGGAAGCCGCGCTCGATCAGGCGCTGGCCCAAGTTGTCGCTCTGGAAGTCGTCGGTCGTGGCGGTGAAGAACACCGACCCTTTGAAGTCGTTGCCGCCGTCGCGCGGAATGAAGTTGACGCGCACGCCGCCCTGCCCGAGGGTGGCATCCACGCCCGAGGTGTCGATCGTGATTTCCTGGACCGACCCGAAGCTCGGCGTGATGTTCGCCTGGCCCCCGTCCCGGGTCATCGTCCCGATGGTGACGCCGTTGAGCGTCTGGCGCATGTCGGAGCCGCGGCTGCCGTGGATCACCAGCTCGGTGATGTTCTCGCCCAGGGAGCCGCCGACGTCCTGATTGATGCCGCCGCTGGTGGCGGTGCCCGATACGCCCGGGATGAGCGTCGCCAGGTTCGAGGAGAGCCGTCCCGTGGGGATCTCGTCGATGACCTCCCGGTCCATCACCTGCTGCCGGGTCGCGTTCTGGACGTCCACGATCGGCGCTTCACCCCTCACCGTGATCGTTTCGGCGAGCTCGCCCACGCGCATCTCCACGTTCACGGTCGCGGTGAAGATGCCTTCCAGCTGAATGCCGGGACGCACCACGCTGGCGAAGCCCGGCAACGTGAACGTCACGGTGTACGTGCCGGGCCGCAGATCGACGATGCGGTACTGGCCCGTGCCGTCGCTCACCACCACGCGGACCTTTTCAATCAGCGCCGGGCTCGACGCTTCGACCGTCACACCCGGCAGCACCGCGCCGGACGTGTCTTTGACGACCCCCGTGATCGACGCCTGGGCGTATGCCGCCACCGGCGCGAGTATCCCGACCGTGAGCATCAGCAACGTGACGATAAGTGTCCCCATGACCGCCTCTCTGGTGTGTGAGCTGGCGCGCGGAGCGCGCCACGCAGATGCTGCCGACCAGCCGCGGGCTCCGAGGGATATCAAGGGCGGAGCCCGTGGCTGGTTCTCGACCGAACACGCTCGACGCCGCCGCCCGATTCAGGAGGCCGCCTTCTCGGCCTCGTCAGTGGCCGGCGCGGCGGCCTCGGCCGCGGCGAGACGCGCTCGCCGGTTTCGATGCGCCGCGATGCCCCCTTTGCGACCTGCCGCGCGGGCCTCCGTCCTCGTCCACTCGTGGGCGACGCCCTGCTGGTGCGCCGCCCTCCCGCCCCGGCTGGCAATCCGCCGCTGCTTCGCGGGGCTCATTGATGCAAACCCACGATCCTCGATAGCCATGTCGTGACTCCTGAGCACATCTCACCAGCGCGTCCGGCCCGCCCGGACCGGCGGGACCCGCACGGGAGATCAGTTCCGCGATCGACACGTCCCGCCCCAGTGACAGCCGTACACGCCACCCAGCGTGCCGCCGTACGCCAGGTGCGCCAGGAGGCTGGCAAGGGCCGCTCCCGGGCCCAACCGAAACGCGAACACACCGGGCGACGGGTCCGCGCCGCCGGCCGCGCCGAGCAGGGGCACCGCGACGGCCTGCGCAAACAACCAGAGCGCGCCGCCGAACAGCAGGCCTGCGCGCACGGGTCCGAGCTGGAGTCGCGGCTCCACCTGGTCGGCGAACAGCCACGCGTACCAGAAGCCAAGAAACAGGTGCAAGGTAATCCCGAGCGCCGCGACGTATCGCGGATCGTCGGCGGACGCGCGCGCCGCCCACGTGGGCAGATCGACCTCGGCGAACACGAGCGCCGTCCAGGTCAGGAGATCCACCTGACCAAGGCCGATGAGGGGCAAGACGTACATGATGGTCGTCATGGCCAGCGTGGCGAGAAACCCGCTGGCGAAGATCATCGCGGCGTCCTGCCGCATCGATGTCGGGCGGGGGAGAAGGTAGGGCCTGGCGTTCATGCGGTTTTGCCTGGCCGTACAGTCTCGGTTCGGGTCCGGACGTTACTACTTCGCCGGAATCTCCACGCCACGTCGTCGGAATCTCCACGGCGTGCGTACTGACCCTCACCCGCCTGCATCAGGAAACCGGCGTCCACGAGCCCGGACAGCAACACGCGGACACGATCCAGGTCCACCGCCCACAGGCGCGCGGCCTGGGCCGGCGTCAGGCGCAGACCGGGCATCTCCAGATACTCGCCACGAATGCGATTCAAGAGGTTCTCGCTGGCCGGCATCGACGTGATCACCGTGGTCCCTCGAAGGCCTGAGGCGCGGGCGGGGGCCGTCAAGGAGGAAGCGGCCCCCGCCCACCATCGGGCGCGGCTAGAAGTCCAGGCGCGCGCCGATCCGCACCTGAATCGGCGTCTGGAATGCGGGGAGGCCGCTCAGACTGTCGACCGGCTGCCCGAAGTTCGGGTTCAGGACGCCGAAGGTCGACTCGGTGAAGTTGTCGTAGTTGGTGACCGTGTCGAAGTCGAACAGGTTGAAGATGTCGAGGATGCCCGAGACCTTCATCCCGCCCCCGACCGGCACGCCGTACGCCAGATGGAGGTCGACCTCCTTCAGGAGCTTCGTCCGGGTCCGGAAGCCGTCGAACACGGTGTCGAACCCGGAGCCGCGCGGCCCTTCGGGAATCTCACCCGCGTTGGTGAAGACCGGGTTGGCCGCCAGCGCCGTGAGCGGCCGGCCGCTGGTGAGCTTCAGGCCTGCGCCGACATTCAGTCCGGGCACCCAGCGGTCGAACACGTAGCTGCCGAAGATCTTCGTCTGGTGGCGGCGGTCGTTCGGCAGCGGCCCTTCACCCGCTTTGCCCAGGAACCGGATATCACCGCGCGCCCCGAGCGGCGTCAGGATCTGCGCAAAGCTCGGGTCGTTCGTGGGGAAATCGAAGAGCGACGTGATGGCCGGATCCGACTGGCCGTTGTCGTTTCGGAAGAACCCCTCGAAGGTGCCCTCGAGCCGCGCGTAGCGGTACGACGCCAGGACCTGCCAGTTGTCGGAGAACCGCTTGTCGGCGGTCACCTCGATCGCGTCGTAGTCGTGGATGCCCTTCTCGTGCGCCGCGCCGAATCCGGGAATCACCGGCGTGTTCTCGCTCGGATTCGTGAGGAAGAACTCGACCGTGTCCGCCTGGCCCGTGAAGAACGCCGCGAGCGGCGCCGTGCCGATGTCCTCCACGAGGCGCGCGATGTTCCGATGGATGTACCGCACCCCCACGTTGAGCTGTGGCAACAGCTCGTGTTCTCCTCCCACGAGGTACTCGTTGAGATAGGACGACTTCACCTCCGGATCGATGTCGGAGGCGCTGGTCCCGGCAATGATGAAGTGGTTGGTGACGCCGGCGGCCGGGACGCCCTGCGGCACCGGCCGCGTCAGATTCGCGTCGAAGTAGTCGGCGCGGGTGACGCCGGCGTCGGCCGACAGCGCGCGGGCGGCCAGATCGTTGGGGATCTTCGCGTAGAACCGCCCCCCGTGCGCGAACAGCTTCGTCTTGCCGTCGCCCAGCAGATCGTACGTGCCCCCGATACGCCACGCGTAGTTGTCGTCGAGCGTGAAATCGGCGAGGTTGCCGTGCAGCTCCTGCTGCTCCCAGCGAACGCCGCCGTTGACGGTCGCTCGCTGGATGCGGTAGGTGTCCTGCGCGAACCAGGTGGTGTAGTCCTGGCTGGTATCGCGCACGTTCGAGGTGTTGGCGCGCGTCACGCGGAAGATGCGTCCGAACTGCGGGTCCGCGAGAATCGAGACCTGTGCGCCCGTCACCGTGCGATCCCCATTCGGCAGCACGAAGGTGGGGCCGGTCCGTTGAATCTGGTTGACGTAATCGATGTCCTCGTAGAGCAGCCCGCCCCGGACCTCGTGGGTGCCACCCAGGTCGAACATCGCGGTGGATTTCACCTGGTACTGGCGGTTCTTCCCTTCGCTGACCTGCTCGAAGAAGCCGATGCCGCCGCTGCGGATGTTGGGCCGGACCGTAAGGTCGACCACGGACCACTGGTCGACCGAGGGGATCTCCACCGTGTCGTTCTGCGCGCGCCCGAACGAGGCCTCCGCCAGCCAGCGCGGATGAAGGACGCCTTCCCACCTGACCGTCTGGTTGTGGCCCCCGTACTCCTTCAGCTCGCTGAACGCGGCGGTGTCGGTGCGGAGCAGGGCGCTCGTACGCTGCGGACCGGGGTCGCCGTTGGCGGGATCGCCGAAGAACGAGGCGTCCACCCGGTGCAGGTTGGAGATCTGCCAGGTTCCCTTCGCGGCGTACGACAGGATGTTGCGATCCCGATCCAGTTCGCCAAGGCTGCGGAGCGGGAAGCCGTCGGGCGCGATGAGCGTACGGGTCTCGAACTGCGGATCGACGGCAGCGAAGAAGAACGCGCGATCCCGCCAGATGGGCCCGCCGACGGTGGCCCCGAAATCGTGCAGCTGGGTCTCGGTGACGTTCACGGTCCCGTTCGGCGTCTGGACCTGCGTGAAGTCGCCTTCGAGGGCGGTGGGCCGGCTGTAGCCGAAGAGCGATCCGTGAAGGACGTTCGTGCCGCTCTTGGTGATCACGTTGACCACGCCGCCGGTCGACTGCCCGAACTCCGCCTCGTAGCCGCCCGACTTCACCTGCACTTCCTTGATGAAGTCGTAGATCACGCCGTTGCCGAGCGAGCCGAACACGATCGAGTACGACCCGAGCGCGCCGAAGCCGGCGTTGCTGATGTTGACGCCGTCGACGACGTACTGGTTCTCGAGGCCGCTCCCGCCGCCAATCGACGGGTTTGCGCTGCCCGTCGCGCCGCCGCTGCTCACGCCCGGCGCGAGGATCAAGGTGTCGCTGAACTGTCGTCCGACCGGAATGCGCGTCAGCAGTTCCGTATCGAGATTGGCGCCGACGGCAGTCGTGCGCGTGTCGACGACCGGCGATGTCGCAACGACCCGGACCACCTGGTCGACGGAGCCGACCTCGAGCGTGATCGTCGGCAGATCGACGCGTTGCCCCAGCCGCACATCGATGTTCCCCCGTTCGACCGGCTTGAAGCCGCCGAGCGCCACGCGGATCTCATAGACGCCCGGCGTCAGGAACGGCGCCAGGAAGCGGCCCTCCCCGTCGGTGACGAAGGTGCGAGATCCCTGCGCCGAGGCGGCGGTCACCGTCGCCCCGGGAACGGCCAATCCCTGGGCATCGACCACGCGCCCGCCAATCGAGCCCGTGGTTTCCTGCCCAAATGCGTGAACGGCGCCGGTCGCCATGAGAACGGCGGCGACGAGCGCGATAACTGAAGGACGTCTCATGCTTCGCTCCTGTTCACGGTCGTGCGCGTGGTCGCCGGACCATCCGCGGCCGGGAAGGCGAGACCGTGACGAGCACGTTCAGGGAGCAAGCGGGAGGCCGCCTCCGCCCAGCGAGGAACAGGGAGCAGAACCGCAGGTGGCGGAGCAGGTTAGCGAGCCCGCCGGGGAGCGAACCGACAGCGGCGGCGGTCCCTGTCTGTCAGATTCTCTGACACGTGTTGCAACCGGGGCCCGCCCGCGTTCAGCATCTCACCGACCCTTGTCCGCGTGCGGCCGCACGCCGGGGGCGAGGTATCCCTGGCGTGTGCGCGCGTGCGCGCCTGGCTGCGAGGGCAGGCGCACCGCGAGGTGCCGGAACGCCCCATCCGGCCCCGGATTCTTTGGGCTGTACCCCAGCGTGTACTGGCTGGCCAACTCCTCGGCGATGACGCCGTACACCGGGCCCAGCTCCCGCAGCTCGCCCGGGAAGAACGCGCGACCGCCGGACGCGTCCGCGAGCGTCCGCATCAGGTAGTCGGAAGGGGAATCGTACCAACTGCGGGAGTGGCTCGTGCGATCCGGGGTGGCGCGGCCTCGCGGACCGGCCGAGGCGGACCTGAGCGAGATGCTGTACACCACGATGCCGCTCCGGCGCACGAGCTCGAGCACCTGGTCCGAGGTGACGAGGCTGCGCGAATCCTCGCCGTCGGACAGCAGCACGATCGCCTGCCGGCGCACCTCACCCGTCGTCGGGTTCTGGCGAGCCAGCTCCTTCAGCGCGATGTACAGCGCCGTGTAGAGCGCCGTTCCGCCGCCGGCGTTGGCCTCCCGGATGGCCGACTCGACGGGGGCGAGGTCCTCGGTCAGGGGGTGTCGCACGTGCACCGCGTCGTTGAACTCGACGACCGCGGCCCGATCCCCCGCTCGCAGCGTGCGCACGAAGCCAAGAGCCGCCTCACGGGCCATCGCCATCTTGCTGCTCATGCTGACGCTCGTATCCAGCAGGATGGCGAGGTCGATTGGGGCCGGATCGGCCAGAAAGAAGGCGAGGTCCTGCAGCGCGCCGTCCTCGTACACGTGAAAGTCCGTCCTGGTGAGCCCGGTCACGTACTTCTGACGTGAATCGGTCACCGTCACCGGCAGCACGACGAGCTCCGCTCCGCTCCGGAACACGGTGTCGGAACGGCGGCGGGGCGCGGCGGGAGGATCAGCGTCCTGGCTGACGTCCTGGGTTGACGCGGAGGGCAGTGCCGCGGCGAGGAGCACGACACCGAGGAACCAGCCAAGGGCTCGCCCTTGATATCCCGTTGTTCGCGGGGCCGAGCCCTTGACTGGTTGGCAGTGTCTGCTTGGCGCGCTCCGCGCGCTGGGACCGCTATACGGCCGCACAAACGAGTACACAATTCTGGTACAAGGCCGTATAGCGGTCCAAGCGAGACGCGGTAGCGGAGCTCTCATACGAAAAAGTCTCGCTCGCCGTCCGTCCGTTACGACACCGCGGCCGGTGTCACGACGTGACCCGTAGCTTCGTTACCGCGAAATCGTGACGGGGGAATCGATCCGGACGCGCAGGACCGAGCCCTGCGGCAGCTCGACTTCCCGGCCTTCCGTCGCGGCGATCGTGCCGCCGCCCCCGATCAGCACGCCGGCCAGCGCGCCCTTGACCCCGCCGAGGATGCCGCCGATGATCGCGCCGACGCCGGCGCCCGTCGCGATGCGTCCCGCCTCGCCGCTGAGCCCTTCGCCCTCGATCGCCTGCGTGAGCGTGCCGCGAATCGGATAGTCGCGACCGGTGACGGTGATCTGATCGAAGCTCACCGTCATCCGCGCGGTCCGGTTGGTGCGCGTCGCCGGTGCGACGGCCGTGACGACGCCGCGGACCACCGAGCCCGCGGGTACGGCCGTTCTGCCGTTGACGGTGAGATCGACGAGCGTGGCCGCCTCGAACCGATCCTCGACCTGCGCGGTGCCGGAATTCAGGCCGTGGGAGAGACGCACGTCCATCTCCGTGCCCACGGGAATCTCCACCCCGCTCGTCGTGGCCGTCGCGGGGCCGCGCGTGTCCGGCCCAGCGGCGGCCGCTCCGCCCGCTGCGGCCGGCGCCGGGGGCGCCGTGGGCGCGCGCGCGAGCGCGCGCGTGCGCACGTCCTCGATCCGATCGCGCACGCCGCCGTACTCACTGCGCCCGAGCCAGCGCTCCTTGCGCAGCTTCACTTTCAGGTAGATCACTTCCTCGCGCAGCTCATCGAGCTCGGCCTGGAGCCGGCTGGCGCGTGTCGCGTCCCGGCTGCGCAGCTCGGAGACGTCGGCCGTGACCTGGTACACGGTGTCCTGCAGCCGCTGGATGTCTGCCTGCGTGACGCTCGGGGTCTGCTGCGCCGCAGCCGGAGCCACGAGGTGGGCGACGAGCAGCGCCGCGAGCGCCGCCTGGTGAAAGCGAAACATGGCTCCTGTCCTCCGCGTCCCGCGCTACTGTGCGGCGCTTTTGACGTTGATGCAGCGCGGGGGCTTCAGCCCCCGCGTGACGATCCACTTGTTTCCTTACCCGCCGAAGCCGAAGACGAGTCCGCCGTAGACGCGATGGCCGTAGCGGGTATCGGCCCGGCCGAAGAACGCGGGCGCGTCGTCTTTCGAATCGACCGCGATGAAGCGGTAGTCGCCGCGGACGCCCCAGCGGCCGAAGTACATCACGACGCCGCTGCGAGCTCTTGCAGGACGCCGTCCTCGTAGACGCGAAAGTCCGCCATCGTGAGCCCGGTCACGTATTGTTTCTGCCGCGAGTCGGTCACCGTCACGGGCAGCACCACCAGGTCTGCCCGGCTCTGGAATAGGGCGCCGGAGCCGCGGCCGGGTGCAGCGGGAAGATCAGTGTCCGGGCCGACCTCCTGCGCTGACACGGACAGCATCGGCGCGGCGAGCAGCACGACACCAAGTCGCAGGGCGAGGCGTGGTACTGGAACTCTCACAACAAGAGGTCTCGCTCACCCTCCGTCCGTTACGCACTCATTCATGGCCCCTCACGCTCGCACAGCAGCTCGATCGCTTGCGCCGGGTCGTCGTCCAGCTTCTCCGCCGTACCGCAGCGCGCGGCAGCCGTCCTCTGGCCGGGAGGGTTCGCCGCCACGACCTGCGCGAGCTCCGCCTTCATGCGGTGGAACTCCGGACTGGTGACCACCAGGTCGTCCTTCGACGGGAGGTACATGACCTCGCGCTGCGACTTCACCATGCGCTCGTAGAACGGCGGATGCGTCCGAAACCAGCTCGACCCGGTGACGTGGCCTTCGGTCGTGGCCATCTTGTCGAAGAAGCGGACGAAGCCGGAGGGGTCGTATCCCGCGTTCCAGGCGTACTGCACGCCGAGCTGGTCGGCTTCCAGCTCGAAATCGCGACTGACGCCGAGCAGGTCGAGGCTCATCAGCAGCCCGAGCCCGGTGAACGCGTATTGATAGGCGTAATAGGCGCCGAGGCTGCTGATGCCGCCGGTCAGGACCGCTGTACCGATCTGCGCCGCCTGGAAGAGGGCGCTCGTCCACGCGGCACGGTGCATCATTCGGTCCCCATGGCGGGCGGCCGCGTGCGCCATCTCGTGCGAGAGCACGCCGGCCAGCTGCGCCTCGTCGTCCGCTCGCTCGAGCAGGCCGCGGTGGACGAAGAGAAAGCCGCCCGGCAACGCAAATGCATTCACCTCGGGCG
>JACQTK010000030.1 GCA_016210845.1 Acidobacteriota bacterium
CCCGTACGAGAATGTTGTACCCGTTGGCGCGGCCGTATAGCGGTCCTAGCGCGCGGAGCGCGCAAAGCAGATACTGCCAACCGGCCAAGGGCTCGCACCCACAAACAACGGGATATCAAGGGCGAGCCCTTGGCTGGTTCGATGACGGCTCCGGGAGCCGCGGTGCGTGAGTAAGGGGGTGTCACGTCCGGACCTCCGCACGGTCGCCTTGCAACTCCCAGGCCCGCTTTGTGACCATCATCGGAGCGTGAAGGTCACCGTCAAGGCCATCGTGACCGGGACCGGACGGCCGTTCACCAGCGTCGGCTCGAACCGCCACTCGCGGACGGCCTCGAGCGCGGGCCTCGTCGAGCAGCGGGACCGACCTGACGACCCGCGGGTTCGTCACCGCGCCTGTCTCGTCGACCACCACTTCCAGGATGACGACCCCCTGGATGCCGGCCGTCTGGGCTTCTTCCGGCATGCGAGGCACGCCCAGGCGCTGGGGCGGTCTGATATCGCTGCCCACGCGAAACGTGCCGTCGGCGTCGGGTTGGGCCGACCCGGTTGGACGCGGTGCCGTCTGGCGATTGGCCTTGGACCGCTATGCGGCCCGAAACGCGAATTTCGTACTCGTTCCGCCCGACCGCATAGCGGTCCTAGCCGCGCGAAGCGCGGCAAGAGATACTGGCAACCAGCCAAGGGGCTCCGCGGGGATATCAAGGGGCGAAGCCCCTTGGCTGGTTGACAGAGCCGTCGCGCGGCGGGCGTAGAACTGCGCGAGCATCCTGTAGGGGTCGATCGCGTCGGGCTGCCGGAACCGCGCGGATCGCAGCGTCTCCTCGGCGGCGTCGATCGAGCCCTGATCTTCCTGGACTCTCGCGAGGCGATAGAGCCGATCCAGGTTGTCGGGCTCCAGCCCGGCCAGCTCGCGCAGCGCCGCTTCGACGTTGGGCAGCTCGTTCAGGTGCTGCGCGTCGTACACGCGCGTCAGCGCGTCGAGCGCACGGACCCGAAGCTCCGTGTTCGGCGCCAGGGCTTCGGCGCGGGCGTAATGCTCGGCGGAGGTCCGCAGGGCCCGGGTGCGCTCGGCGCTGGCCGCCGGCGCGGACTCCGCGAGCGTCAACTGTTCTTCGCCCAGGCACATCTGGACGGCGGCGGCGCAGGCGCCGGCCGCCAGCGCCGCGCTGCAGTCGCTCACCGGCGCTGGCGACTGGCGCGCGTGGACGTGATGCTGGCCGCCGACAAAAGGATGGCGAATGGAGGGGCGAACCGGATCATGGTCATCCCGTTCCATATGACCAACGTGGCGCCTCGCGGCATGCCGTCGCTGCCATGGGTGTCGGCCTTCCCGGAAATCAACGTGCGCACGTACGTCCGGGCGGAGGAGAAGCCGGGTGTGTATTTCTTCAGCCTCGATGCCGGCAATCGGTTGGCGGTGGCGGCGGCGCGCGCCCTGTTTCACCTGCCGTACTATTCCGCGAGAATCGGTGTGCAACGCCAGGGCGAATGGGTGCGCTACCACAGCCGTCGCGTGGGCAGGCACACGGCCTGCCCCCACGTGGTCGAACCCGTGCCGACCGACCGACGTGGCAGGGGTAGCCCTCGTGGTTGCCCACCACCACCCACAGCCGGCTTCACGGCCCGATATGGTCCCGTCGGCTCCGTGCACACGGCTGCGCCGGGTTCCTTCGAGTACTTCCTGACCGAGCGCTACTGTCTGTACACCGTCGACAGCACGTTTCACCTGCGCCGCCTGGAGATTCATCATCCGCCCTGGCCGCTGCAGCGTGCCGAGGCGGCCATCGAGGTCAACACGATGGCGGAGGCGGCCCGCCTCCGTCTGCCGCCGATGGCCCCCGAGCTCCACTTCGCGCGGCGCCAGGATGTCGTCGCCTGGCCGCTGACCCGCGTGGCATGAAGCGGCCGCCCCCGCCTCGCCAAAGCAGCGCAACTGACGTCTAATATCCTGCGCAACACTGAGAGAGGTTCGCGATGCACCGGGCCCCCATCCTTCCAGCGGCACTTCTCGCCGCGTTCGTGGCGACAACCGTCTTCAGCCAGGCTCCGTCGGCGCCCGTCTCTCCCCCTGTCACCCGTCCGGGCCTTTCCGCCTCGGTGACACCTTGACCAACGGCACGATTCGCGAGGACGATCGCTTTCAAATCGCAGGCATCACGGGCAAGGTGCTCTTCCGTCCTCTTGGCCTGTCGCCGCAGTGGGTGTTGAAGTCGATGTTCATCGATGGCGTGGACCGGACCGACGTCGGCGTGGACGTGACGAGCCTTCGCGGTGATGCCGACATCCGCATCGTCCTGACCGACAAGCTGACCGATCTCTCCGGCTCCGTGCAGGACGCTCGCGGTCAGCCGGCCGGCGAGTACGTGGTGATCGTGCTGCCGGAGCAGCCGATGGAGGGCCTCGGCGCCACGAGGTTCACGCGCACGGCGCGGCCCGATCAGAGCGGCACGTATCGCCTGCGCGCCTTGCCGCCCGGCCGGTACCTGGCCGCGGCGGTCGAATGGCTGGAACAGGGCGGTGAATGGGACCCCGAGTTCCAGCGCACCGTGCGCGCCGCGGGACAACCCCTCACGCTGGACGAAGGTCAGAGCGTGGTCCTCGATCTCAGGCTGGCGACCGGATTGTGAGTCCGAGCGCCGTCCGCCGTCCGGCGTCTGTGGCGCTGGCCGTCGTCGTGACGGCGCTGCCGGCCGCATGCGGGGGCGGCAGGCACTCGGCACCCGCCGCCGGCGAGGCGGACGCGTGGTTCGTCGACCGGGCGGCTGAAACCGGTCTCGACTTCGTCCACTTCAACGGGATGTCGGGCGAGTTCTACCTGGCCGAGATCATCGCGCCGGGCGCGGCGCTCTTCGACTACGACAACGACGGCGACCTGGACGTGTACCTCGTGCAAGGCGAGATGCTCGGCGGCACGTCACTCGACCAGGCGCTGCAGCCGCCCACGGTGCCGTTGCCGCTGAAGCATCGGTTGTATCGAAACGACCTGCAGGTCCATGCGGACGGGACGCGCGCGCTGCGCGTCACCGACGTGACGGAGCAGAGCGGCATCGACATCCGGTCGTACGGCATGGGCGTCGCGGCGGGCGACGTCAACAACGACGGCTGGGTCGATCTCTACGTGACGCGGCTCGGGCCCAACATCATGCTCCGCAACAACGGGAACGGCACGTTCACCGACGTGTCGCGGGAATCGGGCACCGACGATCCGGGATGGGGCGTGTCGGCCTCGTTCGTCGACATCGATCGCGACGGCTGGCTCGATCTCTTCGTCGGCAACTACCTGACCTACAGCGTCGAGACCGACGCCGACTGCGCCGGGCCGTCGGGTGCGCCGGACTACTGCCCGCCGGGCAACTATCGCGCGCAGGCGGACCGGCTGTACCGCAACCGCGGCGACGGCACATTCGAGGACGTGTCCGCCGCCTCGCGGATCGCGACTCGCAGCGGGCCGGCGCTGGGTGTGACGACCGCCGACTTCAACGGCGACGGATGGATCGACATCTACGTGGCCAACGACGCGGACGAGAACCAGCTCTGGATCAATCAGCGGAACGGCACGTTCGAGAACACGGCGCTGCGGGCGGGCGCCGCGTTGAGCGAGGTGGGCCGCCCCGAGGCCAGCATGGGCGTGGATGCCGGCGACGTCGACAACGACGGCGACGAAGACCTCTTCATGACCCACCTGACGGCCGAGGGCCACAATCTGTACGTCAACGATGGGTCGGCCACCTTCGAGGATCGCAGCGCGCGATCGGGTCTCGGGCCGTTCGGCCTCGCGTACACCGGCTTCGGCACGGCGTGGATCGACTACGACAACGACGGGTGGCTGGACGTGCTGACCGTCAACGGCGCCGTCCATACGATCGAGCGGCTCCTGCTCGCCGGCGATCCGTTTCCGCTGCACCAGCCAAAGCAGCTGTTCCGCAACCTCGGCACGGGGCGGTTCGAGGACGTCACGGCGCGCGCCGGCGCGGTGTTCCAGACGTCGGACGTGGGCCGCGGCGCGGCCTTCGGCGACATCGACAACGACGGCGACGTGGACGTGCTCGTCACCACCAACAACGGACCGGTGCGCCTGCTGATCAACGAGGTCGGGCACCGCAGCCACTGGATCGGCGTGAGGCTCCTCGGCGGGGCCTCCGCACCCCTCCCGTCGACACGCTCAGGGCGCCCTGAGCTCCTCGAGGGGCGGGATATGCTGGGCGCGCGCGTGGGGATCGTCCGGGCCGATGGGCTCACGCTGTGGCGCCGCGCGCGATCGGACGGCAGCTACGCGTCGGCCAACGATCCCAGGGTGCTCGCGGGCCTCGGGACCTCGCGCGATCCGGTCACGCTACGCGTCAGGTGGCCGAGCGGCCGCGAGGAGGAGTGGTCCGGGGTGGGGATCGATCGATGGATCACGCTCACGGAAGGGACCGGGCCGTGAGCGCGCGCCTCGTGCGCGTCCTCGTCACCCTCGCCCTGCCGATATGCGCCGCAGCGGCCGTGGCGTGCACGTCGCCTCGCGACACCGCTCCCGCGGGGGAGACAATCGGGCTGGTGCCGGTGGCGCTGCCCGATCTGTCCCGCGCCGAGGCGTCGCTGCAGCGCGACCTGCGCGAGCGGCACGCGGCGATCGCCGCGAGGGCGCAAGGCGGCGAGGCGTCCCAGGACCTGGGCGCCGCCTACGGCGATCTCGGCAGCCGTCTGATGGCGGCCGGATTCCTCGACGCCGCCGGGTCGGCGTTCCTCAATGCGCAGGCGCTGGCGCCAGACGACATGCGCTGGCCGTACTTGCGCGCGCACGCGCTCAGGCTGCAAGGCGAGTCCGCCCGCGCGATCCCGTTCTTCGAGCGGGCGCTCCAGATCCAGCCGGACGACGTCCCGGCGTTGATCTGGCTCGCCACGTCCCACATCGATCAGGGCGAGCCCGAGGCAGCGGAGCCGTTCCTCGTCACAGCGCTCATGCTGCAGCCCGACTCTCTTGCGGCCCTCTTCGGCCTTGGGCGCGTGGCGCTCACGCGGCGGGACTACCAGCGCGCCGTCGACCACTTCGAGAAGGCGCTGGCGCTCGACCCGCGCGCGGCGGCGGTGCACTATCCGCTGGCGATGGCGTACCGCGGCCTCGGCGATGGGGACAAGGCCGATGCCCACCTGCGCCTGCGCGCGCCGGGCGCGCTCACGCCGCCCGATCCGCATCTGGAGCAGCTTGGCGACTTCGCACGGACGGCCACCAGCTACGAGATCGACGGCGTGCGGGCGCTCGACGCCGGACGCTGGAACGACGCCGCCGCCCATTTCCGCAAGGGGATCGCCATCGCGCCAGCCACCCCCTCGCTGCGTCTCAACCTCGGCACGGCGCTGGCGCTCGCGGGCGACGAGCGAGCCGCGCTCGAACAGTTCGACGAAGCCATTCGGCTGTCGCCCGGCTACGCGCGCGCGCACTACACGTCGGGCATCCTGCTCGAGTCGATCGGCAGGGATCAAGAGGCGCTCGATCGGTTTGCGGCGGCGGTCCGGTTCGACTCGACGCTGCTGGCCGCGCGTCTCGGTCTTGCGGACGCGCTGCGGCGCACGGGACGCCTCGACGCCTCGCTTGCGCACTACCAGGAGATCGTCAGGATCGATCCCGCGGCCAGCCAGGCGCGTTTCGGCCATGCCATGGCGCTGGTCCGGCTCGGGCGCTACCAGGAGGCGCGCGCCGTGCTCGTCGAGGCGATGACCGCGCATCCCGATCAGCCTGGCTTCGCGCACGCGTTCGCGCGGCTGCTCGCCTCCGCGCCCGACGAGCGCGTTCGCGACGGCCGCCGGGCGCTCGCGCTCGTGCAGCCGCTCGTGCAGGGGGGCGGCATCGCCGTGGCCGAGACGATGGCGATGGCGCAGGCGGAGACGGGGAACTACGAGGAGGCGGCCGCGTGGCAGCGCGACGCGATCGCGGCCGCGCGCGAGAGCGGGCGAGCGGACCTCGCGCGGCAGATGGCCGACAACCTCACGCTCTACGAGCGCGGACAGCCGTGCCGCACCCCATGGCGCGACGACGACCCGGTCCACTTTCCGCGAACGTCGCTCGACCGGGCGCCGCAGGGCGGGTAGGAACCCTACCCGCCCCACCGCCCGAGCGACCCGAGATCAGAAGTCGAACTGCGCGCCAATCTTGAAGAAGCGCGCCTGGAGGATGCTGTTCGGCCGCTGCCAGACATTGCCGCCGCCGGCCTGCGGCGCGAACCCGCTGTTCAGCGTCAGGATGGTGTTCGAGTTCGTGGCGTTGTAGATGTCGAAGTTGAACGTGGTGCGCGTCGCGCCGAACCGGACGATCTTCGCGAAGCGGAGATCCAGCTGGTTCAGCGGGTCGCCGTACATCGTCCCCGGCGGCACCAGGTTGACGGTCACAACCTGCGCGCGTCCCGCGAGGTTCCGTCCGAGCGACGGAGCCACGAGGGCGTTCGGCGCCGCCCAGTTGGCGGTAAATGTCGGACCGGGCAGGTGCTGGAAGGTCGCGGCGAGCGACACGTCGATCCGCGGGATGGTGTACGACGCCGCACCCTTGATCTGCGTCAGCCAGTTCTGCACCTCGTGACAGTACGGCAGGCCGGTGACGCTCATCTCCGGTAATTGGGCCAGGATCTCGCAGTTGTCCGCCACGGTGCGCCCGGTGCTGGTGCCACCCTGAACATAGAGGCCGTTGGCGAGCCGGGCGTTGACACCGACGTCCACGCCATTCCAGCGGTCGATCTGGTCCCCAAAGTTCTTCGCATGGGTCACGAAATCGTCCGGCCGTGCGGAGAACTTGGCCTCGCTGATGTTCTTGAACCCCGAGATGGCGTATCCGCCGCCATTGGGCAACCGCGGATCCGAAGGCGCCGTCACGCTGAACTGATCGAAATCGGCGGCGCCGACCGACCGATTGTCGGTGGCCACGAAGTTGCCGTACCAGCGGCGGAAGTAACTCACGTCCACCGACACGCGCGGCAGGATCTCGTGCTGCACGCCCGCCGAGAACTCCCAGTTGTAGAAGCGCTTGCCCCAGCCCGTCAGGAGCTCGGGATCGTACGTGCTCCCCGGCAGCACCGACCCGAAGGTCGACGGCGACAAGGGCCCGCACTCGCCATTGGCGGCCGGGTTGAGCAGGTCGCACTGGGGCACGTAATCGCCGTTGATGCCCAGTCCCGCGCGATCGTTCCAGTTGCGGCTGGCCTGCGTGGAGAGGACGGCGATGGGATTGGGGCCGCCCACCAGCGCTCCCGTCGTGCCCAGCCCCTGCAGGTACTTGTTGAGACTCGCTTTCAGCGCCGTCCTCCCGTTCCCGAACAGGTCGTACGCAACCTGGCTCTTCGGCGTGAGGTCGTGATAGCTCAGGTTCGCCTTCCGCGCGAACGTGAGGTTGCGGGCGGGTGTGAACGCCGTCGGACCGAGCTCCTGTTCGGGGAAGGTGCTGGCGAAATGGTCGTACCGGATCCCCAGCGAGATCGTCGCGCGATTGATCGTCCATCTGTCCTGCGCGAAGAGGCCCAGGTCCGTGTCCACGTGGTTCTTCACCGTGTGCGGCAGCGCGCGCATCGTGATCTGGTTCGGCACGCCGTTGTTGAACCGGTACGACAGCGGGTTGACCACGTAGCTCTGGTTCTCGTGATACCCGAGGGCGTTGTTCATCCCGACCTTGAAGGCGTGCGAGCCGGTGATGTACGAGACATTGAAGCGGTAGTGGAAGTTGTCGTTCCACGAGTTGTTGTACTGCCCGACCCGGCCGCGGTAGTTCAGGCCCGGAATCGCGCCGCCCTGTTCGTTCACGCCGATCATCTCCGGCGCGAGGGTGAACCCCTTGGTCTGCAGGTGCATGTTGCCCCAGCGCTCCACCCGGTGGATGCCGCTGGCCTCGAGCAGGACCCGGCTGGTGAGCGGTGAGGTCCAGTCGAGCAGGACGACACGCTGTGTGGGGAACCGGCGATCGGTCGCCGCTTCGGGCGCGGTGGTGGCATTGATGGCGTCGTGGCACGCGCAGAAGTCCTGCTGCGTGTACGTCAGGCCGAGCTTGTGCCTCTCGGCAGCCTGCCACGTCAGGCGCAACTGCGCGTCGAGCCACGACTTCTCGACCGCCGCGGGCTGGCTCGTGTCCGGCTCGTAGGTCCACTTGGTCGGATCGTTGGCGTTGCGGTTGAAGAACATGCCGGGCGCCTCGAAGAACGCGCCCTGCGACCGGCCGCTGAGATAGAACCAGACCCGATCGCGCTTGAGGGGCCCGCCGAAGCCGGGGTTGAAGTCCCAGTTCTTGTCGATGCCGCCGGCATTGCGCAGCAGCGGGTTCCGCTCGAGCAGCGACTCGTCGATGTTGGTCGCCTGCATGGCGCTGTTCGCGAAGCTCCCGAAGAGCGTGCCGTGGTACTGGTTGCCGCCCTCCCGCGCGATGAAGTTGATGCGCACGCCGCCGGTCGCCAGGTCGGCGCTCACCGACGCCGTGTCGAAGACGATTTCCTGCACGCCGGTGGCGTTCGGGATGGCGCCGCCGCCCCAGCCGCCGCCGATCATCGAGCTGAGCGAGACGCCGTTCATCATGAAGCGCTGGTCCTCGGTCCGTCCGCCATGGGCGGCGAGCGCGCGTGTCTCGGGGCCGAGCGAGCCGCCGACGTCCTGGTTCGCGAGGCCTCCCGTCGAGAGCGAGATACCGGGAATCAGGACGCCGAGGTTGAACATGTTGCGGCCCGTGGGCAGCGTGCTGATGACCTCCTGATCGACGACCCGCTGCCGCGTCGTGGTCTGTACGTCCACGATCGGCGCCTCCCCGGTGACCGTGATCGTCTCCTCGAGGGCGCCAACTCGCATCTCGGCTTCTACGCTGGCCGTGAACGAGCCGGTGAGCTGAATGCCCTCGCGCTTGACGACGTTGAATCCGGCGATCGTGAAGGTGACGGTGTACGTTCCCGGTCGCAGTTCGGTGATCCGGTACACGCCGTTGCCGTCGGTGACGGCCGTGCGCACCTTCTCAATCAGCACCGGGCTGGCTGCTTCCACCGTCACACCCGGTAGCACGGCGCCCGACGTATCCCGGACCACGCCGGCAATCGAGGCCTGGGCATGAACAGTCGAGGGAATCAGGACGACCCACGTGAGCACGGTGAGAATCCTTGCGAATC
>JACQTK010000304.1 GCA_016210845.1 Acidobacteriota bacterium
GGCCGACCCTGAAAGATCACGTGGCCGCCGTGCTCTCCGGCGCCTGGCCCGAGATCCACGACGTAGTCGGCCGTGCGGAGCGTCTCCTCGTCGAGCTCGACGACGAGCACCGTGTTGCCGAGGTCACGGAGCCGCGACAGCGTGGAGAGAAGCCTGCGGTTGTCGCGCTGGTGCAGTCCGATGGACGGCTCGTCGAGCACGTAGAGGACGCCCGACAGGTTGGCCCCGATCTGGGTGGCCAGGCGGATGCGCTGCCCTTCCCCGCCCGACAGCGTGGCCGCGCTGCGGTTCAGCGTGAGGTACCCCACGCCGACGTCGTGCAGGAACCGCAGGCGCTCGCGGATCTCGCGCAGGACCCGCGCCGCAATCAACGCCTCGCGTTCCGTGAGCTCGAACCGCTCGAACACGTCGAGCCCCTCGCTGATCGGCAGGGTGACGTAGTCCGCGATGCCGCGCCCCTTGACGCGCACCGCCAGGCTCTGCGGCTTGAGGCGATGGCCGCCGCAGGACGGGCACTCGCGCAGGGTGCGATACGGCTCGAGGTCCTCCTGCACGGCCCAGGACCCCTCCTCGTACCGGCGTCGAAGGTTCGGCATGACGCCCTCGAAGCCCTTGCCGAACGGCTCGTCCTTCCGCGAGCCTGGCGCGGCGCCGGCAGGCCCGAACAGCAGCAGGTCGCGGTGCTTCTTCGGCAGCTTCGCGAACGGGAGGTCGGCGTCGATGCCGAACGTCTGCGCGAGCGTCACGATGGCCTCGCGCACGAGCCTGCGGTCGCCGCGCGCCCAGGGAGCGATGGCGCCGCCGAGCAGCGCCTTCGACTCGTCCGGCACGATCAGCCGCGGATCGAAATCGTAGGTCGCCCCGAGCCCCTGGCAGCCCGGGCACGCGCCGTGCGGCGAGTTGAACGAGAACGCGCGGGGCGTCATCTCGGGCATGGAGATGCCGCACGTCACGCAGGCGAGGCGCCGCGAGAACAGCTGATCGCCCCGCTCGTACGTGTTGACCGTCACGATGTCGTCGGCCAGGGTCAGGGCCACCTCGAGCGACTCCGACAGCCGCCGCTCGATGCCCGACTTCACGACCAGCCGGTCGACCACGACGTCGATGGCGTGGTTGCGGCGCCGATCCAGCTTGATGTCCTCGTCCAGCGACCGGAACTGGCCGTCGACTCGCGCCTTGGTGAACCCGCGCTGCCGCAGCGCCTGCACCTCCTTCTTGAACTCGCCCTTCCGGCCGCGCACGATGGGCGCCAGGATGTTGATGCGCGCGTCCTGCGGGTAGGACATCACGAGATCGAGGATGCGCTCGAGCGACTGGGAGGCGATCTCGCGCCCGCAGTTGTAGCAGTGCGGCACGCCGATGTTGGCGAAGAGCAGGCGCAGGTAGTCGTAGATCTCGGTGACGGTGCCGACCGTCGAGCGCGGATTCGACCCGGTCGTCCTCTGCTCGATCGAGATGGCGGGAGAGAGCCCCTCGATCAGATCGACGTCGGGCTTCTCCATCTGCTCGAGGAACTGCCGCGCGTACGCGGAGAGCGACTCCACGTAGCGCCGCTGCCCCTCGGCGTAGATCGTGTCGAAGGCGAGCGACGACTTGCCGGATCCGGACAGCCCGGTGATGACGACGAGCCGATCCCGCGGGAGGTCGACGTCGATGTTCTTGAGGTTGTGCACGCGGGCGCCGCGTACCGCGATCCAGTCGTGCGCCATAGAGGTACTACCGGGAATCCGGGCCGGATCCCAAACCCCCATTGTACCCTGTACCCGGTCCGCCCTACGTTTCGGCGGGCTGGACCTCGTGCGGCTCGAGACGCGTGACGGTGAAGCCCGTGAACCCGTAGATCGCCGCCACGATGGGATTGATGATGTTGAAGAAGGCGAACGGCGCGTAGGTGAACGTGGCGACGCCGAGCGTCTGCGCCATGAAGGCCCCGCAGGTGTTCCAGGGGACCAGCGGCGACGTGAGCGTGCCCGCGTCCTCGAGCGACCGCGACAGCAGCTTTGCGGGGAGCGCGCGGCGCTGGTACTCGGCGCGGAACATCCGTCCAGGCAGCACGATCGCGATGTACTGATCGGAGGCCACGATGTTCATGCCCACCGACGTCGCCAACGTCGCCGCCACGAGGCTGCCGGTCCCCCGGACCGTGCCCAGGATGGCGCCCGCAATGCGCTGGAGCATCCCGGTCCGCTCCATCACGGCGCCGAACGTCATGGCCATCACGATGAGCCAGACGGTCGAGAGCATGCTCGACATGCCGCCCCGCGACAGCAGATCGTCGAGCGCCGCGTTGCCCGACTCCAGCGTGTAGCCGTCGAACAGGGCCATCCAGGCGCCCTTGGCGAGCGCCGCCGCCCGCGGCAGCTCCGGCGACCGCGCGTAGTCGAGCACCGCCTCAGGCTGGAACCACACGGCAAACAGCGCCCCCACGAGGGCACCAGCGAGCAGCGACGGCAGCGCCGGTACGCGGCGGACGACGAGCGCCAGGACGAGGGCCACGGGCAGCAGCAGGTGCCAGCCGAGCGCGAACCGGCCGGCCAGCGCCTCCTGGATCTCCAGGACGCTGGAGGTGTCGCGCGGGGCGCTCAGCGACGCGCCCACGACGGCGAACAGCACGAGCGCCACCGCGATGCTCGGCGCCGTGGTCCACACCATGAAGCGGATGTGCGTGAACAGGTCGGTCCCCGTCATCGCCGGCGCCAGGTTCGTCGTGTCCGAGAGCGGCGACATCTTGTCGCCGAAGTAGGCGCCCGAGATGATGGCTCCCGCCGCGAGCCCCAGGTGCAGGTTCTGCACGACCGCGATGCCGACCAGGGCCACGCCCACCGTGCCCGCCGTCGTCCACGAGCTGCCGGTGGCCAGCGACACACAGCAGCAGATGACGCAGGCCGCCGCGTAGAACATGCCCGGTGTCAGCAGCGACAGGCCGTAGTCGATCATCGTGGGCACGATGCCCGCGAGGATCCACGTCCCGATCAGGGCGCCGACGACGAGCAGGATCAGCACGGCCCCGAGGGCCAGCGAGATGCCGTGGACGATGCCCGCCTCCAAGTCGCGCCAGGAATGCCCGTTGGCCAGCCCGATCCCCGCCGCCACCGCCGCGCTGAGAAAGAGCGCGATCTGGTTGGGCCCGCCCGACGACCCATCCCCGAACAAGTAGACCGAGGCGGCGAGCAGGCCGATGAGAAACAGCACGGGGATGGCCGCCTGGATCAGCGAGGGAGCGCGCGGGAGGTCCGAAACAGGGCTAGCCAAAACGATACGCGGTGTCGTTGGATGATACGACGAGCTCGCCGCGCGGGCCGAACGCGAGGCCGACGAGCGTCCCGCCAGCCACCACGAGCTCGGGCGGCGCCCCGTAATCAGTGAACCGGTACACCCCGCTCGCGCCAGCCAGGGCGTCCACCACGTGCAGCGTGCCGTCGGGCGCGAACGCCAGGCCCTGCGGCCGCCCGAACGGCGCGGGCAATGGCTCGACCCGTCCCTCCCGGTCGACGCGATACACGTAATCGTACGAGTTCAGGGTGGGCGCGGTGACGAACAGCTCTCCCGCGGGGCTGATGGCGAGGTGAAAGGCGGCCACGCTCGGCGGCAGCGTCGCAAACGGCGTGGCGCGCCCCTCCCGCACGCGGAAGATCGTCCCCGATCGATCCCCGACGTACAGCCCCCCCTCCTCGTCGAACGCCAGACCGCACGCCACACCGAGGTCCGCCGCCACCTGCTGGGGCGCCCCATCGTCGCCGGTGCGATACACCGCACCCTCGAAACGGCTCGAAACGTAGAGCTTGCCGTCGGGACCCACGGTCATCGACGTTGCGTTGACGATACCGGAGGCAAACGGCCCGCGCGTGCCGCCAGGCGTGACGCGGAAGATGGAGACAGGCGCCTCCTGGCCGCGCGATCCGCTGTAGGTGACGAACAGGTTGCCCGCCGCGTCGAAGACCGGACTGTCGACCTGATGGAGGCCCGTCGCAAACGGCGCACCCACCGAGACATACGCCGTCTCGCCTGGCACCCCTGCAATGCGGATTGGCGTCCGCCCGCCCTCGACCTCACCTGGAATGACGACGACGAGGCGGCGCGAAGAGGCGAACGCGACGCGCGCAGGCACATCGCCAACGGTGATCGACAGTCTGTTGTCGAGGGCGAAGGAGCCGTCAATGGCGACGCGACCGCCCTCCACGGCGCGCAGTGGGTGAATCGATGTCACCGTGGATGCAGAAGTCGACACTGGGCGAAGTTGACCGGACCTTCAGGGTCTATGGGACGTCCAGGCGGACCTTCAGGTCCGCCTCGGGGTTCCGCGTTGCGGCTCGCTTATGTATCGTCGAGCTCGGCGTTCCAGTACAGGTAGTCGCGCCAGCTTTCGGGCGCGTTCCGGAGCCCGATCGTGATGCGGATGGCCGGCGCCGAATGCGGCTTGCGCGGCACCCGCTGCAGCTTCATGCCCGCTTCACCTGGCGTCTGCCCGCCCTTCTTCCGGTTACACGTCACGCAGCAGGTGACGATGTTCTCCCAGTCCTTGCGGCCGCCGTGCGCCACGGGGATGACGTGATCGAAGGTCAGCTCCGAGGTCGGCAGGGCCTCGCTGCAGTACTGGCAGGTGTGATTGTCGCGCGCGTAGATGTTGGCGCGGGAGAAGGGGACGTAATCGAACCTGCGTTTGATCCTGACGAAGCGGAGGAGGCGGATGACCGAGGGCAGCTTGAAGCTGACGGACACCGCCCGTATCTCGCGGTCGTGGACCGCGATCACCTCTACTTTCCCCTGGCACCAGAGTGTAATCGCCTTTCGCCAGTGAACGACTTTGAGAGGCTCGTACGAGGCGTTGAGGAGGAGCGTCTGCTCCATACACCGCAATCATCATAACCGAGGCCACCTGAGCTGTCCAGGATGGGCGTGGCTCAACACTAGTCAACTCAGCCACTTACGCCGATAGTAGAGCCGTGCGGATACTCCTGGTGCTGGTGCTGGCGCTCGGCGCGGGGGCCTGTGCCGCCCGGAGCAGCGGCGCCCCCGTCCCGCGGCCGTTTCCGGGCGCGGCGCTGCCTCCCACTCCCACGGCCCCTCCTCCGACTGCGGCGGCGCCAGGCGAGCCCTCCCCCGCCGGCGCCACGACAGAGCCCATCGACGTCCGCCCTCGCACGAGCCTGGTGGCCATGGCCCTCCAGTTTCGCGGCGTCCCCTATCGCAACGGCGGCGGCGACCCTGCAGGCTTCGACTGCAGCGGCTTCGTGCAGTACGTGTTCGCGCAGCACGGCCTGGCCCTGCCGCGCGAGGTGCGCGATCAGTACGGCGTCGGGGAGAGCGTCGGGCTGTCCGAGGTGAAGGCTGGCGACCTGCTGTTCTTCGAGACCGTCACGCGCGGTGCGTCGCACGTGGGCTTGGCGATCGGCGGCGATCAGTTCGTCCACGCGCCCAGCTCGCGGGGGGTGGTACGGGTGGAGCGCTTCAGCGCGTCGTACTGGGCCAGGCGCTTCGTGGGCGCGCGGCGGGTCACCGAGGCTGTGACGTCCGCGGGAACGCCCGCGGGAGTGCGGTCCGCGAAGTAGCTCTCTCTACGCCGCGCGGTCGCGGGACTGGCGTTCCTTCCGGCGGGCGAGCCAGTCGAGCAACACGACGGTTCCGGTGATCAGCAGGACGCCGGCTCCGATGATGAAGATCCCGAGATAGTCACCCATTCTCGGCCACCACAAAGACGAGCACGCGAGACCCGCCCAGACCCCCACACCGGCGGCGGCCAACACGATGGAAAACGGGCGATCGGTCAAGAACTGGCCGAGAAACGTGGACCCGAGAATGAGGTTCGCCAGGTCCGGCAGCTTCTCGATCACAACGGCCCGCCGCCGCTCTGTCAATCGTAGCATCGCCGCTCCCACCCCTTGACTGAAGCGACTAGCGTACCCGCAGGAAACGCCCGCCAATCGCGGCGTCACGCGCGGGAGTACGACGTTTCTGCCGAGCGCAGCCGCATGCCCCCTGCAATTCCGTCGTACTTCTTCGCTGACGTATCGGGCAGCGACGGCTTACCGCGCGCCTGTGGCCACCACCGCCGTCCAGATCTGCTCGGCACGGCGCACAACCGAGGGCACATCGTCGGCCAGCAGCAAACGCTGGGCGACGAGCGCCTTCGCGGCCGCGGCCACGCGATCGAGATGGTCCCCTCGGCTCCTGTAGCGTTCGGCAATCGACGGACGCGCGTCTCCAGCCCGCGCGGGATCGTCGGCGGTCTGCGCGAACGGCTCGAACGACCCGAGGAGTCCGGCGAGGTAGCGCAGATCGCGAAGCTGCGGGTTCGTCACGTTCCATCCGGTGTACGTGCCCAGCGGCACCGCAATCTCAGGAATGCGGATACCGCCCCTATCGTTGCCGTCGGCGTCCACCTGTGGCACCAGCACGCGGAACGGGGCGCCCAGCGCGGGCGGCTCGAGGGTGATGACGCGCGCGTCGGCGAAGGCGGGACCGTAATCCATCCGCCAGACTTGCGGCATGTACTCCGCGAACGGGAACGACGGCACCACGGGGAACCTGACCCGCTCGAGCGGCACGAGCTCCCCCTTCGCGATGGTGGGATAGACCGACGGCGGGGGCGGCGTGTCCGCCCGCACCCACTCGTCCAACGCCACGAGCAGCGCCCTCATCGTCCAACGCTGCTGCGCGAAGTTGAGGTTGTGCTGGAACCCGCCGCCCACGCGCGTGGGCGGCAGCACGCCCGAGGCATGCGGCGTCCCCGCGATGAAGTAGAGCCGCGACGTCGGTGCGAGCGGCACGTCGACCGTGCCGTCCTCGCTGGTGTGCGTGAGCGAGGCGGCCCTCGCCCAGTACTCCGTGGAGGTCACCGTGTAGAAGATCTTCGGCACGACCTGCGTCGCGCGCGCCTTCGCCAGCAGCCCATCGTCGGTGAACGGCGGCAGATCGACCGGCCGCAGAATCGAGAGCACGGAGTTGCCTGCCTGCCCTGGCATGGCAAAGCGGTGATTGAAGCTGCCGCCGCCCGCGCCCGCCGACGCCACGAGCAGGCCATCGAACGCGGCGCGTCCCCGCTCGTCGGCATTGAAGCCGTCGCGCACGAACTCTCGCAGGAAGCGCCCGCTCTGCGAGTAGCCGAACCCGATCACCCGCCGCATCAGCGCCGGATTCTCTCGAAGCGTGGCGCCTTCGGGGCCGTACTTCAGGTAGGACGCGAAGTCGCGGATCGCGGCCAGCCCCAGACCCGCCACGGGTGAGCCGGAGGCCTGATAGACGACTTCGTAGATGCCTGGGCCAGAGGCTGCGGGAAACCGCGCGACGCAGCGATTGGCGTCGAACTGCCACGTCTCGCGCGGCAGCACCCGTGACGCGTCCTCGATCCGGGTGCGAAACGTCACGCGCGCGTCCGCGACCGAGGCCTCGGCCGCACAGTACGGCAGCCGCAGGCCGATGATCCGCGGCGAGGTCGCGGCCTCCACGTAGCTGACGCGCACCGTGCCGTCGACCGGCGCCACCGGAGCTTGGAACGCCAGGCCCTGCGACGGCCGGACGTCGAACTGCCAGCCGAGGAAGGCCACCGTGAAGCCCTGCTCGAGGTGGAAGCGGTCGCCGAGGGTCCACGACTCCGGCGCCGCATCGACCTGGCGAGCGCCGCTGAGGAGGCCCAGCGACTGGTCGATGCCGCGGTTGACGACCTCCAGGAATACCGTGCCACGGGCGCGGTCCGGCGACTTGGGCAGAAACAGGAGGAGGTCGCTCGAGAACTCGACCCGCCCGCGCGCGCTGCGCAGCGCGAGCGCGAGGTCGGCGATGCCGCGGTTGGCGGCCAGCGTGGGATCGACCTCGAAGAAGACGCGGCCGATCAGCCGCTCGTGCGTGCCCGCATCATCGCGCTGGCGAATGTCGATCCGGACGACCTCCGCCGAGGCGATTCCGGCGAACAAGAGGAGTGCCGCAAGCGTTGGGCTGACGCGCGTCCACACGGACGGCATTATAGGTGTGTGGAGGCTACGCCGCGCGGTCGCGCGACTGGCGTTCTTTCCGCCACCCGAGCCAGTCCAGCAAGACAACAATCGCCACGAAGAGGAAGATCAGCCCGAGCATCACGAACACTCTCATCGCCTTTCTCCCTCCAGGAACAACCCGAACCAGACGAACCCGACCCATGCCGCGGCGCCCAGGATGATGACAGGCCACGACACGGGACCGTCTCCAACGAACTGGCTCAAAACCAGCACCGCCGCCACCAAGTTGGCGAGCCCACGAATCGTCTCGCTGAGCGCCAGTCGCTGTCGCGTTTCCAAGCGTATCATCGTCGGTCGCGAGACACTATTGAAGCGAGAAACGTGCCCGCTCGAAACGCACGCCAATCGTGGCGGCACGCCGTGGAGTACGACGTTTCTGCAGAACTGGACCGAGGAGCTCAAGCAGCGCGTTCCGACGCGCTGACGGGATCACATACTCTCGCGCGATGTCGACCTCGGCGGGCGAATCGCAGCTCGCGAAAGGTCATGAAAATCGGTGCGAGTCGGGGACAATGGCCGCGGCGCGCGCGGTGAGGTCGACGAACCACGGCAGATCGCCGCGATCGGTGCGGGAGCAGCCCGCGGGAGAAACAACGCGGTAGAATGGGTCGGTGGCTAGAAAGTCCAACGGCCGTGAAGGAACCCTGGATCAGGCCATCGCACTACTGGTCCAGAGTCAGGCCTCGCTGGTCCAGAATCACGCCTCGTTTCTCGCGCAGCTTACCGACACCCATCAGCGGTTGGCCAAGATGGAGGGCGACCTCGGCCGGATCGAACGCGACCTTGATCAGATCAAGGCCATCCTGCTCCGACACGAGCAGATGCTGAGCGACCTGCCTGAGGCCGTTCGTCAGAGGATTGGGTACGCGCCTGGCGCGAGCGCGCCACGGTCCTCCAAGTCGTGACGGAGGCGGACGCACGATCCCCCGCGCCTGACCTATAATCCGCTCGCACCCAGCCCGTGATGACGCTCACCACAGGCTCGCGCGTCGGCGCGTACGAGACACGCTCACCTTCATCATCACGCAGGATCCGGACTGGACACACAAGTCCCGGCGCAGACGCCGCCTCCACTGACGCGGCTCATGCGCCGGTGTCTCGAGAAGGAGCGCAAGCGCCGCGTGCCCGATATCGCGGTTGCCCGCCTTGACATCGATGATGCCCTGCGCGGAGAGGGTCGGGACGCCATCGAGCCAGCGGCCTCATGCTCTTCTCGACCCGATCAGCGGATGGCAGCTGCGGTTGGCGGATTGATTGGCGGCCTCGTCATGGGCGCTGTGGGCTGGATGGCGCTGCATTCCGGGCCGCCTTCGTTACCGCAGTCGATCCGGTTCAACGTGGAGTTGGCGGGCAACACAGAGTTGTCCCCGGGGATCCTTCCAATAGGCGGACCTGAAGGTCCGCCTCTACGATCTCAGATTGCGGTTAGGCCGCGGCTGACCGGTTCCTGGACGGTAGCCGGCGCGAGCCATCGCGGAAGAATTCCCGCATCATCAGATCCTCTTCCGTGAACTGCCTCGTCACGCGCGGCAGCTTGAGCGGCTTGACAGGGCAGGCGGCACCCGTCGGCGCCTCGGGCTGCGGGTCGAGCACTTCGGTGTAACGCTGCGGGTACGAGGGGAATACGCGGAACGCCGTACCCGCCAGCCCCCCGAAGCGCGACGTCAGCTCGTCGAAGGAGTACTGCAGGAAGTCGTACGCGGCCGGATTGGGCTTCGTGTCGAGGTACTGATTGACCATCGCCACCACGTCGGCGAAGAACCGCTCCCCATGGCAGTTGGCCGAGTACGTGCCGTCGGCTCGCTCGATGCGCCGGATGCCCGGCTGCGCGGGATCGATGTGATACAGCTCGTGGACGATGGTGTCGAGCTTGGCCACCCAGTTGGGATGCCCCTTGTAGTGGACCTGCTTGCGCGAGCGCGAGAGCATCTGATCGCAGAACCGCGGGAGTGCGAACGACACCATGTAATCGATCGGCCGCGTCCCGATGCGCACCTGCGGCGACTTGGTGACGAACCATTCGGAGCGCCGCGTGAGCTGCCCCGTGCGGCGGTCGCGCCAGAAGTAGTAGCCCGGCTCGCTCGGCGGCAGGCACACGCAGTGGCACGTGGCGTAGGCGCCCTCGGCGTTGGCGCGCCCCGCGCGGGCGAACACGAGCACGCGGCTGGTATCGATGAACGACAGCGTGGGCACCCGCGCCACGATGTCCTGCATGAGGAGAGACAGACGTGCCGTGTAATCGATCATGACCGGTCCGCCACGTGCGCGCCTCGGCGGATCAACCACACAGCCAGACACACCGAGTGCGCGCTGCGAGGTCTCCATCACGTGTTCAGTTGAACGACAAGTGGGGTCGAGCCCGCCGATTATACCGGGATCATCGGCATGCCCGCAGCAAACTGCACTGAGCCGTAAGAAGATTGTTCAGCCCGGAGGGGGTTGCGGGAGGGGCGGCGGCTCAGGCGGTGGCGCGTCTGACGGCAGCTCTGCAGGAATGCCTGGCGGCGGTACGTCTTCATCCGACGTCGGAGGCGTCCCTGGCTCGGCGGAGGCTGGCGGCGGCGCGCCGCCCAGCGGGACCTCTCCTGGCAGCTCCGGTAACGGCCGAGCTTGGTCGTCAGCCGGTGCGTCGGGCGTGGCGGCCACCACGGGCACTGCCGTGGGCGGCGTCACCTCGCCCATACGGCTGAGGATGATCTGCTGCCGCCGCAGCAGCCGCCCCGAGGGGCGCGCCGGATTCAGCGTCCGCGGATTGATGATGGCGCCCGCCAGCAGCGCCGCCTGCCGCGCGTTGACGGCCGAGGCGGGAATGCCGAAGTAGGTGCGCGCCGCCGCCTCCGCGCCCCAGATCCCGTCGCCCCACTCGATGACGTTCAGGTACATCTCGAAGATCCGCGCCTTCGGCAGCGCCGCCTCGAGCCGGCGAGCGATGACCAGCTCGCGCAGCTTCCGCAGCGGATCGCGCGACGGCGACAGATACAGGTTCTTCGCGAGCTGCTGCGTGATGGTGCTCGCGCCGCGCACGGCCCGTCCCTGTTCCC
>JACQTK010000302.1 GCA_016210845.1 Acidobacteriota bacterium
GCGGCGTCCTGGGCTTTCTTCGGCGCGCTCTTCCGGCCAGCCTTCTGGCTCAGAATCACGTGCATCTGGTTGCCTTCCTGCCGCGGCATCGTTTCGGCGATCGCAATATCCGCCAGCTCGGCAATCAGGCGCTCCAGAATGCGCCTTCCGATCTCCGGGTGCGCCATCTCGCGGCCGCGGAAGAAGATCGTCGCCTTGACCTTGTCGCCGTTGGCCAGGAAACGCTCGATGTGCTTCTTCTTGAAATCGTAGTCGTGGACGTCCACTTTCGGCCGGAACTTGATCTCCTTGACCTCGATGACCCGCTGGTGCCGCTTGGCCTCCCGGGCCCGCTTCTGCTCCTGGTACTGGTATTGGCCGAAATCCATGATCCGGCAGACGGGCGGCACGGCGGTCGGAGAGATCTCCACCAGGTCGAGCCCTTTCTGCCTGGCGATGGCCAGCGCCTGCGGCGGCGGCATGATCCCGAGCTGCTGCCCGGTTTCGTCGATGACGCGGATTTCACGTACCCGGATGCGCTCGTTGATGCGAACGCGGTCGTCACGTCGGGGCGAACGATCGAAAGCTATAACGTCCTCCTCATTCAGGCCTTGACTTCTGCGCGCGCCGGCGCGCCCACGTCCTTCCGCCGGATCTCGTCGAGCGCGTCGGCGATGAACGCGTCCACCAGTCGCGCGCCCAGATCGCCCGCCGACCGGCTGCGCACCGAGACGGTGCCCTCCGCAGCCTCACGATCGCCCGTCACCAGCATGTACGGGACCTTCTGAAGCTGGGCCTCTCGGATCTTATAGCCAATCTTCTCCTGGCGCTCGTCGATCTCGATCCGGAGCCCCGACGCGGCCAGCCGCTCGCCCACCTGCCGTGCGTAGTCGAGATGCCGATCGGAGATCGGCAGGACCACCGCCTGCACCGGGGCGAGCCAGAGCGGCCAGGCGCCCGCGAACTGCTCGATGAGCAGCGCGATGAAGCGCTCGAAGCTGCCGAAGATGGCCCGGTGGATGATCACCGGGCGGTGCTCGGCGTTGTCGGCGCCGACGTACGTCAGGTCGAAGCGCTCGGCCTGCATGTAGTCGAGCTGGATGGTGGCGCACTGCCACTTGCGCCCGATGGCGTCGGTGACGTCGAAGTCGATCTTCGGCCCGTAGAACGCCCCGTCGCCCGCGTTGATCGTATACGGCGCTCCTGCCGCCTCGAGCGCGCGCGTCAGCTCGGCCTCGGCGTGGTTCCACTGCTCGACCGTCCCCAGGAACTCGGGCGGCCGCGTCGACAGCTTCATCTCGGGCGAGAGGCCGAAGTCGCCGTAGACGCGCTGCACCAGCCGCAGCAGCCGCTCGACTTCTTCCCCAATCTGCGACTCCATCACGAAGCAGTGCGCATCGTCCTGGCTGAACTGCCGGACGCGCGTCAAGCCCGACAGCACGCCCGACGCCTCGTTGCGGTGGAGCGGCGTCTGCTCGTGGAAGCGAATCGGCAGGTCGCGGTAGCTGCGCATCTCGCTGGAGTACATGAGGAAGTGGCCCGGGCAGTTCATCGCCTTCAAGCCCAGCTGCTCCCCCTCGCTCTCGACGAGGAACATGTTCTGCCGGTAGTGCTGCCAGTGCCCCGACCTCTCCCAGAGGGCCTTGTTGAAGACGATCGGCGCTCTTACCTCGATGTAGCCTGCGGGGACGAGCACGCTCCGCATGTAGTCGGCCAGCGTGTTGTACAGGACGGTGCCCTTGGCCAGCCAGAACGTGGCGCCTGGCGCCCAGGGGTGGAACATGAAGAGCTTCTGCTCGCGGCCGATCTTGCGATGGTCGCGCCGCTTGGCTTCTTCGAGCCGCTGCAGATGCGCCTGCAGCTCCTTCTCCGAGAGAAACGCCGTCCCGTAGATCCGCTGCATCGGCTGGTTGCGCGCGTCGCCCTTCCAGTAGGCGTTCGAGGTGCCGAGCAGCGTGAACGCCTTGAGCTTGCCCGTGGACGGCACGTGCGGCCCCGTGCAGAAGTCGACGAACGTGTCGCGGTCGCGGATCGTGTAGCACGACACCAGCGGCTGCCCCTGCGTCTTTTCCTCGATGAGCTGCACCTTCAGCGTCTCGCCGCGGTCGCCGAAGAAGCGCTTGGCCTCCTCACGCGGCCACATCTGCCGCTGGTAGGGAAGGTCCTGCTGCGCCAGCTCGCGCATCTTGCGCTCGATGGCGTCGAGGTCCTCGGGCACGAACGGACGCGGTACGACGAAGTCGTAGAAGAAGCCCTCGTCGGTCGCGGGCCCGATGCCGCACTGCACGCCCGGGAAGAGGTTCGTCACCGCGGCCGCCAGCAGATGCGCGGTGCTGTGGCGGTACAAGTCCAGGGCTTCGGGACTGTCGGGGGTGACGATGCGCACGCGCGCGTCCGCCTCGAGGGGACACGACAGGTCCACCATCCGGTCGTCGACCACCGCCGCGAGCGCCGCGCTGGCGAGCCGCGGCGAGATGGCGGAGGCGACCTCGCGAACGGGCGCGCCCGCGGACACAGCACGGCTGGATCCGTCCGGCAATGTGATCGTGACCTGGCTCATGAACGTTGGGATGGGTCGTCGAAGTCGTCTCTCATCCGCCCTTCGACTCGCCGTGATCTGTGCGGCTCGCTCAGGGCATTCGACTCGCCGCACGCTCGCGGCTTGCCATGAGCGAGCCGCGCGCGTGAGCGCGCGGCGAGTCGAATGGTAGGCGCGGGTGGACTCGAACCACTGACCTCCTCCGTGTCAGGGAGGCGCTCTAACCAACTGAGCTACGCGCCTATCTGTTGCAAATTCAGGGCTTAACCGAACCCCCAGTATAGCAAAAAGCCTTAACGCACCGCGTGCTTGAGCGCCTTGCCCGCCGTGAAGCGGACGACGCGCCGCCTGGGGATCTTGATGGTGGCCCCGGTCTGGGGGTTGCGCGCGACCCGCGCCTTCCGCTGCGACGTCTTGAACGTCCCGAATCCGACGAAGGTGATGGAGTCCCCCTTCTTGAGCGACGTCGTGATCCCGTCGATCAGCGACTCGACCGCCGCCGCCGCGCTCGCCTTCGACGACCCCGTATCCTTGGCGATCTTGGCAATCAATTCCTGCTTGTTCATGAGATCTCCCGGGAGGAGCGCCGCGCGGGGGAGTCGCAGCGGCGCGGTGATCGCGTGCGACTTATACGCGAGAGATCCACGGGAGTCAAGAGCACGAAGATCACAAAGACGACATAGCCACGAAGGACACGAAGATCTCGAAGGGCCGCGCAGGCTGAAGCCTGCGCTCTACAGGCGACAGGGGCATGTCCACCTGTAGAGCGGCGGCTTCAGCCGCCGCGATGACTCAGCGCCGAGCGCCGAGCGTCTCGATCGCTTTCTGCAGCGTCACGTCTGGAGTAGGAGCCGCCGCGCCGAACTCGATCTCCGGCTGCTCGACCTCGACGTCGACTTCGAGCCCCGCCTGGTGAATCGGATCGTTGTCGGGCGTGAGATACCGCACGTAGGTCAGCCAGAGGCCGCTGGCGTCCGGCAGCTTCACGAGACGCTGGCGTGCCGCGCGGCCGAGCGTATTCTGCCCCACCAGGTCCGCGCGGTCGTGGTCCTGGAGCGCCGCCGCGAACACCTCGGCGGCACCGGCCGTGCCCGCGTCGACCACCAGCGCGACGGGTGCGGTGATGGCCCCGTCGCCCGGCTGGCTGGCCATCGTCTCGCGCTGATCGTTGCGTCCCTGGCGCACGGCCAGCGTGCCCTCCCTGACGAACAGCCGCGCCGCCGCGACGCCGTCGTCGAGATCGCCGCGCGAGGTGCCGCGCAGGTCGATGAGGTACCGGACTGCGCCGCTCTTGGCCAGCGCGTCGAACGCCTGCTTCAGCCGAGACGCCGTGTCGGTCGTGAATTCGGCCACGCGAATGTAGCCCGCTGTCGGATCGGCCATGCGTGAGGTCAGCGTGGGCGCGTTGAGCCGCTCGCGAACCAGGGTCACCTCGTGCGGATCGGCGGCGTTGCCGCGAATCACGAGGAGCGACACCGTGCTGCCCGCGGCGCCGCGCAGCAGGCGGGCGCCTTCGTACGAGGACATGTCGCGCGTGGCCCGGTTGTCGATGGCGCGGATGAAATCGCCCGGCTGCCGGCCGGCCCGGGCCGCGGGCGAGCCGTCGCGCGCCGCCACCACGCGCAGATAAGACTGTAGGGACACGTCGATCCCCACTTCGGCTGGCCCGGGGCTGACGTTCCCTTCGTGGCTCTTGACGAGCTCCGGCGTCAGGTACGCGCTCTCGGGATCGAGGCTGTCGGCCAGCCCCTTCATGGCGCCCTTCATCGCCTGCGTCACGTCGACCGGCTCGACGTAGTTGGTCAGCACCAGCGAGACGACATCCTCGAAGACGCGCAGGTACCGGAAGGTCTCGTCGCCCTGGGCCATCGCCCGGCCGAGGTAGCCCCCGATGACCGTGAAGACGATGACGGGGATCGAAACGCCGAGGACGAGCGCGCGGGTCCGGGAGCTCATATCGAAGTGCCTCGTTCCTGGTGCCTGGTGCTGGGTTGTCCTTCGCGTCTGGTGCTTGGACCGCTATGCGGCCAGGGGCGGAGCCCCTGGGCTGGTTGTGCCTGGCGCGTGGTGACATGGCACCACGCACCAGGCACGAAGCACAAGGCTCGAAGCACCGGGCTGCGGAGCCGCATCAGCGGCTCCGCAGCCATTGTACGGGATCGACCGATCGGCCGTCGATCCGGATCTCGAAGTACAGCCCGGGCGGGCCCGCTGGAGCCGAGCCAACACGCCCGAGCTCCGCCCCGCTGTCCACGGCATCGCCCACCTCGACGGACGCGGAGGCGAGATAGCCATAGAGAGAGTAGTTCTTGTCGCCATGGTCGACGATGACCAGGTTGCCGAACCCGGTGAAAGCGTCGGCGTACGAGACCGTGCCTGGGTGCACGGCGAGGACCGGGGTGCCTTCGACGGCCGCCACCTCGATCCCGTTCCTTGCCGTTGCCGCCCCTGCGGGGCCCGACGGCTGGCCGAAGCGGCCGACCACCCGCCCCGCGACCGGCCAGTCGAGCGCGCCCCGGAACGGGGCAAGAGGCACCGCCACGGGCTGTACTTGCTGGCCGGCGGCGAGATCGGCGACCTGCTGCTGCAGCCTCTCATACGCCACCTGCAGTTCGCCGGCGAACTGCGCGTTGAGATCGCGCCGCGCGTCGATCTGCGCACTGAGCGCCGTACGCGCGGCGACCGCCCGCTCCGCCGCGGCGCGCGCGCGACGCGTGTCGGCCTCGAGCGCCTGCAGCTCGCGCACCGTGACGTCGCGCGCCGCGCGCTCCCCCCGCAGGGCCTCGAGCGTCCGCTGGTGCTCCGCGATGCGCTGCTCGTTGATCCGCACGAGCGCGGCGGATGCGCGCAAGGCACGCCCGAGCTCGCGCAGCCCCGTGGCGCCGAAGAGCAGGCGCGCGGACCCCGGGCGCCCGTGCTTGTAGATGTCGACGAGCTGCGCCTTCAGGTCGGGGAGCTGTGAGACGCGCTGCGCCTCGAGCGTCGCCAGCCGTTCGGTGATCTGCTGAACGTCGGCCTGCGCCTCGGCGACCGCGGCCTGCGCCTCGCCGACCCGCTCGATCTGCAGGTCGCGCTCGATCTCGAGTCGGCGCAGGTCGCCGAGCAGCGTCCGCGCCTCTCCGGCCAGCCGATCGGCTTCACGCTGCAGCGCGACCACACGGGCGCTGACCCGCCGCGCCTCCGTCTCCGCTCGGGATAGGTCCGTGGTCTGCGCCGCCGGGCCTGCGGCCGCGAGCATCAACAAGATGCCTGTGGCGCGAACCCTTCGGGTTCGCGACGCGGGCCTGAGAAGGCCCGCGCCACGAGAGGGCGTAGGCGGGGCGAGCATCACGTGAAGGATGCGAGAATTATAGCGTGCGAATCGTCGGGCTCGACGTGGGCGAGCGGCGCATCGGCGTGGCCGTCAGCGATGCGACGGGCACGCTGGCGCGGCCGGTTGGCGTGCTGCGCCCGCAGGCGCTCGACACCGACGCCGTGCCGCTCGCGGCGGCCGAGATCGCGCGGCTCGGCCGCGAGGAGGATGGCGTTCGCTCGATCGTGGTGGGCCTGCCCCGACACCTCGACGGAACGCCCAGCGAGATGACAGCCCGAGTGGAGGCGTTTGCCCAGCAGCTCGGTCGCCAGACGAGCCTTCCCATCGTCTTGCAGGACGAGCGGCTCACCAGCCGAGAAGCGGAAAGCCGCCTGGCCGAGCGAGAGAAGGACTGGCGCGCCCGCAAGGCGCGGCTCGACGCGGCCGCGGCGGCCCTCATCCTGCAGGATTACCTCGATACTCGTCCCGGACCAGCCACGGGCCCTGGGTGATGCCCGTGGAACGTGAAGCCCATGGCTGGTCGACAGTATCCTTTTGGGCGCGCTCCGCGCGCCGGGGACCGCTGTATGGCCCCCTCGATCCTCGTTTAGGCCCAATACCGTTTACTTAGTGGTCCAGGACAGAGACAGCCGCTGCTGGCGCTTTGGTCGGCTGGGGCCACTGACGATGCGCCGCGCGCTTCACGCCGAACTTGGACATCTTGCGTTTGAC
>JACQTK010000303.1 GCA_016210845.1 Acidobacteriota bacterium
CAATCTCGACATCATCCCGGTCATCAACAAGATCGATCTGCCGAGCGCGCAGCCCGACGAGTGCAAGCGGCAGCTCGAGGAGATCATCGGTCTCGACGCCTCGGGCGCGCTCCTCGCCAGCGCGAAGGAAGGGACCGGCACCCGCGAGATCCTCGAGGCGGTCGTCGAACGGCTTCCACCGCCGGCCGGCAACCCCGACGCGCCGCTCAAGGCGCTCATCTTCGACTCCTGGTACGACGCCTATCGCGGCGTGGTGATCGTCGTCCGGGTCATCGACGGGACGCTCCGGGCGAAGACGAAGGTGCGGCTGATGGCCATCGCCCAGGAGTACGAGGTCGATCAGCTCGGCGTGTTCTCGCCGAAGGCGGTTCCCGTCGACGCGCTCGGCGTCGGCGAGGTCGGCTTCGTGGTCGCCAACATCAAGCGGGTGGCCGACGCGAAGATCGGCGACACGGTCACCGAGTCGGCGCGGCCCACGCTCGAGCCGTTCCCTGGCTTCAAGGAGCTGAAGCCGATGGTCTTCGCCGGCCTGTACCCGGTGGAGGGCCACCAGTACCCCGAGCTTCGCGAGGCGCTCGAGAAGCTGCGCCTCAACGACGCGTCGTTCTTCTACGAGCCGGAAACCTCGGCCGCGCTCGGCTTCGGCTTCCGCTGCGGTTTTCTGGGCCTGCTCCACATGGAGATCGTCCAGGAGCGGCTCGAGCGGGAGTACGGGATGGATCTGGTCACCACGGCCCCTGGCGTGCTCTACCGCGTGACGACGACCGACGGCGAGGTGCACGAGATCGACAGCCCCGCGAAGCTGCCCGACGCAGGGCGCATCGCGAAGCTCGAGGAGCCCGTCATCACGGCCATGGTCCTGACGCCCTCGGAGCACGTGGGGCCCATCCTCCAGCTCTGCCAGGACAAGCGCGGCGTCCAGAAGAAGCTCGAGTACCTCAAGTCCGACCGCGTGCTCATCACCTACGAGCTGCCGTTCAACGAGGTCGTCATGGACTTCTACGACCGGTTGAAGACGATGTCGCGGGGGTACGCGTCGCTCGATTACCATGTGACGGGCTACTGGGAGTCGCCGCTGGTCAAGCTGGACATCCTCGTCAACGGCGAGCCGGTGGACGCGCTGTCGGTGATCGTCCACCGCGACGCGGCCTACGAGCGCGGCCGCGCGCTGGCGTCCAAGATGCGCCAGCTCATCCCCCGGCAGATGTTCGAGGTGGCGATCCAGGCGTCGATCGGCAACCGCGTCATCGCGCGCGAGACGGTGAAGGCGCTGCGCAAGAACGTGCTGGCCAAGTGCTACGGCGGCGACATCACGCGCAAGCGCAAGCTGCTCGAGAAGCAGAAGGAGGGGAAGAAGCGCATGAAGCGCGTGGGGCGCGTCGAGATTCCCCAGGAGGCGTTTCTGGCCGTGCTCAAGGTGGGGACCGAATGAACGTGGAACGTCGAACGCGGAATCTGGAACCGCGAACCCGAACGTCGAACCCGAACCCGGAACCGGGAACCGCGAACCCGGAACGGTACCGCAAGTCGACCGTCCGCGAGTACTTCGAGTCGATCTGCGTCGCGGTGATCCTGGCGCTCTTCGTGCGCACGTTCATCGTCCAGGCGTTCAAGATTCCGACCGGATCGATGGAGAACAACCTCCTGATCGGGGATCACCTCCTGGTCAACAAGTTCGTCTTCGCCCCCACGCTCACCCGCGCGGAAGACGCGCTGCTGCCCATCGACCCGATTCGCCGCGGCGACATCGTCGTGTTCAAGTATCCCGAGGATCCCGAGCGCGATTTCATCAAGCGGGTGATCGGGCTTCCTGGCGAGACGCTCGAGCTCCGGAACAAGCGGGTCTACATCGACGGTCACGCCCTCGACGAGCCGTACGTGCACTACCTCGTGCCTCCCGACGAGAACGGCGCGCCCGACTTCGACGTGCGTGTGCAGTACGGGCCCGTGACCGTACCGGCGGGGCACTACTTCATGATGGGCGACAACCGCGACAACTCACAGGACAGCCGCTACTGGGGCTTCCTCCCCAGGGAGTACGTGAAAGGGAAGGCGCTGTTCGTCTACTTCTCGTTTGGCGAGGGGGCTGGCGACACGGCGGCGAACATCCTCAACGTGCGCTGGAAGAGAATCCTCCACCAGATCCATTGATCAAGACCGTCATCAAGCTCCTCATCGTCCTGGCCGTGCTCAACGCCGTGGCGCACGCGGGCCTTGCCGCGTGGGACTACTACCAGCTCAGGGACGAGGCTCAGCAGCTGATCGTGTTCGGCGCTCAGAGCACCACCGCCGAGCTGCACAACCGGATCCTGGCCAAGGCCGAGGAGCTCGAGGTCCCGCTCGAGCCCGCGAACCTCGACGTCCAGCGCGAGGGCAACCGCACGTTCGTCTACGCCTCGTACACCCAGCCCATCGAGCTGTTCCCACGATTCACGTATCCCGTGGATCTGTCGTTTACGGTGGACGCGTTCTCGGTGGAAGCCTTCACGCCGGACGACGTGCGGCGGTAGAGGAGGCGAATCACCTGTAGAGCGCAGGCTTCAGCCTGCGCGATGCTGGAGCAGATCCCTCGCGCGCCGCGCGTCCGCCTCGGCTTCCTCTTCGAGCTCGCGGCGCTCGTCCCGCACGCGTTCGACCAGCGCCGTGTCCGACAGCCCTTCGACGTTGGCGTCGACGTTCAGGCCCGCACCGCGCACTGCCGCGAGTAGCAGCTCCACCGCCACGCCGGTGTCGCTGGCCGCGTTCCGCTGGCCGTTGGCGGCCACCACCACCGCGCCGCGCAGCGCCTGCTGGCACGCGCGCATCGTCTCCATCGGCACGTCGGTCGCCTGAACGGTTGCCGCGTGGATCGCCTCGCGGCGCGCCTGCGCGGCGGCCTCGGTGACACTAACGCGCCGGACCTTGTTTTTCTCCGAAAGAGGCGCGTTAGTGTCACCAAGCGTGACAGCGTCCTTTGGACCCAGCGCGGCGTTTTGGTTGCGGCTTCGCCGCGCTGGGTCCCTGGGCAGCCGTCTTGCGGCCACGACGGCGGCATAGGCGTCGCTGTCCTGATCGACGAGGGCCGTGAGCGCCTCCCGCAGGGGCCGCAGGCGGGCCGAGGCCTCGGTCAGATCGGCCGCTTCTTCGGGGGTGCCGCTCTTCGTCTTCTGGAGCCCTGCCACCATGATCAGCAGCGACACGCCCACGGCGCCCGCCAGCGCGGCGGCCGACCCGCCGCCAGGGGCAGGCTCGCTGGCCGCCAGGGCGTCCAGCAGATCCATCACGGCCATCGTGACCAGCGGCTGGTGGCTGGTGGGTGACTCGTCGTTGGCCATCACTGCGCCCAGAATACGGCCTTCCCGCTCTTGATGACCATGCGGACCTGTGTCGAGCCGACACGGATGAGCTCCGCGAGGTCCCCTGTGATCACGACGGCGTCCATGAGCTTCCCTGCCTCGAGACTGCCGACGGTGTCCGCACGATCGAGCGACCAGGCGGCGTTGAGGGTGGCGGCGACGAGCGCCTCCTCGAGCGTCATCTGCATGGCGAAGCAGGCGAGGGTCATCGCAAACGGCATCGACGGCGACAAGCCTCCACCGGGATTGACGTCGCTGCCCAGGGCGACAGGCACGCCGCGATCGATCAGCAGGCGGGCTGGAGCGAACCGGCCCAGCTTCAGGTAGAACGCCGCCGCCGGCAGCAGCACGGCGCAGACGTTGGCGGCGGCGAGCGCGTCGGCGCCCTGCTCGTCGACGAACACGAGATGGTCCGCCGACCGCGCGCCGACCTTCACGGCCACGTCGACGCCGCCGCTGGCGGACAGCTCGTCGGTGTGGATGCGCGGCTTCAGTCCTGCCGCGGAGGCGGCGGTGAGGATCGCGACCGACTCCTGGGGCGTGAACGCGCTGCGCTCGCAGAACACGTCGCACCACTCCGCCAGCGCCTCGTCTGCCACCTGCGGAATCATCTCGTGGATCACGAGGGCCACGTAGTCGTCCGGCCTCGACTGGTATTCCTCCGGTACATCATGCGCCCCCAGGAACGTGGGCACGACGTCGACGGGATGCTCCGCGCCCAGCCGGTTGATGGCCCGCAGCTGGCGGAGCTCCGACTCGGTGGTGAGCCCGTAGCCGCTCTTGGCTTCGCACGTGGTGGTGCCGCACGCCAGCATCTCGTCGAGCCTGACGCGCGCCGAGGCGACCAGATCGTCCTCCGACGCCGCCCGCGTGGCCGCCACCGTGGTCAGGATGCCGCCGCCGGCGGCCGCGATCTCCCCGTACGTGGCACCTGCGAGACGACGCCGCAGCTCCGGCCGTCGATCGCCCGCGAACACGACGTGGGTGTGCGGGTCCACGAATCCGGGCAGCACGGTGCAGCCGCGCGCGTCGATGCGCGTGGCGCCGCGCGCCACCTCGACGTGGTCGCGCAACGCGCGTGCGGAGCCAACGTACACGATGCGGCCCTGATGCGCCGCCACCACGGCCTGCTCGAGCGCCGAGATCTCGCGCTGCGCGTCCCCGCACCGCGGGGCGGAACCCGCGCAGGTGACGATGAGATCGGCGTGCTCGATCAGGAAGTCAGCTGGTCGCACGGATGGGATTGTACCGTCGCGTCGGCCCCGCGGCGGCTGAAGCCGCCGCGCTACGAATGGACACCTGTAGAGCGCAGGCTTCAGCCTGCGCGACAGCCTGCGCGTCCTATCAGCCGCGCGCGGGCCGTCTCCGCATCGATGCCCGCCACTCGCACCCGCTTGTGGCGGGTGTGCTCCCCGGACGCGATCGTGACCGCCCGCTTCGGCACGCCAAGCGTCTTGGCCAGCACCTCGACCAAGGCTTCATTGGCTGCGCCCTCGACAGGAGGGGCGGTGAGCCTCACGACCAGGGCGTCGTCTCGGGTACCTGCGATGCACGATTTCGACGCTCGAGGAATCACGCGGACGTCGATCATGACGCCGTCAGGGGTCGCGGTGATCATGTTCCCGTGGCGACCTCGAGCAGAATCTTCAGCACGGGCTGGGTACGGGCGTGCTCGAAGGCCACGCCCACGAACTCGTGCCCCAGCACGCCGCGGAAGCCCATGTAACCGCGCACGAGCTGCAGGTCGGTGTCGCAGATACCTGCGCCGAGGACCCGCACCAGGACCTCGCCGCCGCGGGGCACGGGCTCGGGGTAGTCGGTTCGAAGGGCGACCCGGCCGTCGTCGAGCGCCAGCGCACGCACGGCTACACGTGAACGCGGCCGGCGGTGAAGCCCCTGCAGCCGCAAACCCGGGCGGCTCCGGATAGGCGTACGAGTAGAACGCTGCGTATGGAACCGGTCCCCCGCCCGCCCAGAAGCCGCAGCTGCTCGCCTCGTGCGAATAGGCTTCACGCACGACGGCGTCGGGGAGGTTGGGGATGCCGCCCGGGTGCTCGGGCGCCGTCCGGCCCGAGAACCGGGTGACCGCCAGATCCGGGGCGCCCCAGAAGACGTGCACGGGGCTGCACTTGCCGATGAACCGCGAGCGGAAACGCTTGCACACCCGGTCGGCCTGCACGAGCGCCCGCCAGAAGCGGTTCGCATGGTCCGGATCGTACGCGCGGTGCACCTCGTCCTGCTCGAAGGGGATCGCGTCGGCGACCTCATTCGGCTTCGCCACGATCGAGACGGGCCAGTCGAGCGTGCGCGTCGCGTCCATGACGCGGCGGTAGAAGGCGGCCACGGGCTGCGGCTCGAGCGGCACGGCGGCGACGCGCCCGTCGCTCGACTGGACGATCAGCCGGTGGTCGACGAAGTCGAGGCTGATTTCGAACGCGCGCCCGCCGTATGGGATCGGCGAGGTCGTCAGGCCGCGCGCCGTCACGTAGAGCGTGGTGTGCCAGGAATGATTGATCGGCGGGCTGTACCGCAACCGGATCTTGCCGACGATCTGCAGCCACATGTGGAGCGTCGCGTACGTGTCGCCCCAGGCGTCGAGCGGCAGGCGCGGCCAGTCGTCGGGGCGTGAGGCGGCGGGCGTCACGGCCCACCAGCATAGCGCCAAACGGCCGAGCGGACGCGGTCCACTTGGGCGCCCATGTCGAGTTGACTCGCGTTCACGAGGCGACGAGCTGATCGCTGAAGCTCGACGTCTTCAGCAGATGCCGCGCCAGCGAGCCGGCCGTGAAGTCCTGCATGAGGTCAGGGAGGTGCGGCGTCGAAGGTGCGAAGCGCCCCGCCAATCATATCCGCTGAGTCGCCATCCTCGCGCGTGGGTCGCGCACACCGCTGTGCCATGGGGTTAGACTGCGTGTTCGTGCGTGCCCTGCGCCGTGGCGGGGCGGAGAGGAGACGGCACCATGGGTCACATGATGCCTGTGCGTCCGAGAATACGGAACTACGCGGTGTGCACCACGTGCGGCCGGTGCGGCACCACGCGGTTCTCCCGCTCGCGGCGCTCCTGCTCGCGGATGAAGTCGAGCGTGTTGTGCAGCGCCGAGATCGCCGCCTCGATGTTCGTTTCCACCTCGCGCCGCTTGAGCCGCAGGCCGTCGATCTCCCGCTCGATGTCCTCCTGGCGCGCCTGCGCCTTCTGCACGAGCAGATCCGCGCGTCCCTCGGCCTCGCGCAGGATGCGCGCCGCCTCCTGCGCGGCGTTCTCCCGCATGTCGTCGGCCACCTTCTGCGCGCTCATCAGCGTGCTCTTGAGGCTCCCTTCCAGCTCGCGAAACTGATTGAGCGACGCCTCCAGCCGCACGATCTCGCCTCGCAGGCGATCGTTCTCGCGCAGGGCGCTCTCGTAGTCGGTGGCCGCCTCCTCGAGAAAGGCGGTGACCTCCTGGCGGTCGAATCCGCGCATGGCCGTGCCGAAGCGCGGCTGGCGCATGTCGAGCGGCGTGACGGTGAGGTGACGCTCGGGCGGCGGCAGGCGCCGGACGTCGGTGACGTGCGCGTGATCTTCAGATTTCATGTCGTCGGCTCCCGAAAATCGCCGTCCCGACCCGTACGATCGTGGCGCCCTCCTGAATGGCGAC
>JACQTK010000027.1 GCA_016210845.1 Acidobacteriota bacterium
CGCTATGCGGATTCTCGTTCGGGGCCGCATAGCGGTCCTATGCCGGCGCGGCCAGCAGCAGCGCGGGGACGAGAACCGCAGACAGGCGGCGCATCGGAACCTCCATGAATGGCGGCAGCGCGCGGAGCGCGCCAAGCAGATACTGCCAGCCAGCCAAGGGCGAGGCTCTGGAGGTATCGAGATACCACGGGCGAGCCCTTGGCTGGCCGTGCAGCAGCCTCAGCCACAAGCCACGGCTGCGCGGCCGAACGTCGTGCTGATCATCACCGACGATGTGGGGTACGGGGATATCGGGAGCTACGGAGCGCCCGACATCCGGACGCCGAACATCGACGGCCTGGCCCGCGACGGCGTGCGGTTGACCGACTTCTATGCCAACGGGCCGCTGTGCAGCCCGACCCGCGCCGGGCTCATCACGGGGCGGTACCAGCAGCGGTCCGCGGTGGAGTCGGCGCTCGGCAACGCCAATACCGCGGCAGCCGAACAGGGGCTCGTCGCCAACGGACGATCGCTGCCTCAGCTCCTGAAGAACAACGGCTACGCCACGGCGCTGGTCGGCAAGTGGCACCTGGGGTACACGCCCGATCGCAACCCCAACGCGCACGGCTTCGACTACTTCTTCGGCTTCAAGAGCGGGTATATCGACTACTACACGCACACGGGCGGCGACGGCCGGCCCGATCTGTTCGAGAACGCCATGCCCGTCACGGTCGAGGGCTACATGACGGATCTCATCACCGAGCGGTCCGTGACGTTCATCGAGCAGAGCGCGGCGGCGGGCCGGCCGTTCTTCATCGACGTGGCCTACAACGCCGGCCACTGGCCGTACCAGGTGCCCGACAAGCCCTCGGTGGCCATCGGCAACGCGCGGCACCTGCAGCCGCACGACGACAACACGAGCACGCGCGCGGACTACGTGGCCATGATGGAGCGCGCCGACCAGGGCGTGGGCGAGATCCTGCGGGCGCTGGACCGGCTCGGGCTCGCGCAGAACACGCTGGTGATCTTCACCAACGACAACGGCGGCGAATGGCTCTCGCGCAACGCGCCGCTCTTCCATCGCAAGTGGACGCTCTGGGAGGGCGGGATTCGCGTGCCGACGATCGTCCGATGGCCGGGCCGCGTTCCCGCGGGGCGTCTGTCGGATCAGGTTGGCATCACGATGGATCTGAGCGCGACGGTGTTGGCGGTCACCAACACCTCCGTCCCAGCAGACGCGCGCCTGGAAGGGATGAACCTGATGCCGATCCTCGAAGGTCGAGCGCCGGAAGTGGAGCGCACCCTCTTCTGGCGGACGATGGCGGGAAACCGGAATCAGCGGGCCGTGCGGAAGGGCGACTGGAAGCTGCTCGTCGACGGCAACCACGTCATGCTCTTCGACGTGCGCCGCGACGTGGGCGAGCGGAACGACCTGGCCGGCCAGCGCCAGGACATCGCGCGGCAGCTGCGCCCGCTCATCGCGGCGTGGGAAAAGGACGTGGACGCCGAAGCCGGTCCGCCTGCGACGGCGGGCGGCCGCGGTGGGCGCGGCGGTGCGCCCGCCGGCCGCGGCGCGCAATAGCTACCTCACTTGGCACGGCTGCGGGTTCCACTTCGAGTCGTCCGGCTCCTTCTTGAAGTGGCTGGTGGTCACCCACGGCGTGCTCAGGTACTGCGGATCGGTGACGATCGTCGTCACCACGAACCAGTCGGCCCCGTCGGGCTCCTCGAAGAAGTCGTAGTACTCCGTCACGCCGGCGTTCGCGCTGAACGGCACGCCGTTCTTCCGCAGGTACCCCGGGCGGATCTGGGTCGTCTGGACTTCCAGGGTGCGGCTCTGCCCGGGGCGCGGTCCGAGGCCAAGCCCAAGGCCCAGGCCGGCGGCCGCGCGCGGCAGGACCTCCCAGCGTGCCACTGAGAAGCCTTGCCAGGAGCGTTGATTCGGCGCGGCCGTCGTGGGCGGCGCCGGCGCCCCATCCGGGCGCGCGAACCGGACCAGCCGCGTCTGCATCCCCGCGTCGGTCTCGATCTTCAGCGTGTAGTCGTCCTGCCAGGAGATGCGCACGCGGCCCGGTTCGCGCATGATGGCCGGCGCCGCATAGGCCCTGCATTGTTCGCCGGCGGCCAGATCCCGCGCCGGATCCCACCCGTCGGCCACTTTCTGCGCGGCCGCGTTGATGGGAATGTTGGCGTAGTCGCCCTTCGGCGGCGTGATCATCCGCCACCGCCAGTCCTCGCTGACGATGGACACCCAGGTGCCGGTGAAGTCGACCGGTGCGGCCGCACGCGGCACGGGGGGCGGCCCGCCCCGGCCGCCGCGTCCCTGGGCCAACACCGACGGCGCCATCATCACGCAGGCCATCAGGAGACTCCCAACGCCCAGTCCCGCAACTCCCAACTTGGGAGCTGGCGTCCTGGGAGTTGGCCGTTGACCGTATGGCATCACGACTGTCCTCCTGGCTTCTGGACCGCTATGCGGCCCCCAACGAGAATTCTGTGCTCGTTGCCGATCCGCATAGCGGTCCGAGGCGCGCGGAGCGCGCCAAGCAGATACTGTCAACCAGCCAAGGGCGAGGTTCCCCAGGTGTCGGGTAATCAAGACCGAGCCCTTGGTTGGTTGAGGCTCCGGTAGATCGATTCCACGAACCGATCGGCGTCCACCTGCGTGGCACCGTACTCGGCGTCGTAGTCGCGCGACGGCCTGGCCGCCTTGACCTGATCGAGCGTCTGGCCCTTCTTGATCAGATCCTGCACGCGGTCGCGGATGATGGCCACCATGTCGCGGAACTCGGCGACGTCAGTTTCTTCGCTGATGCGCCCGCGGCCCGGGACGATCTGCGTACCCCCCGATTCGAACCCGTCGGGGACCGCCAGCGCGAGGATGCTGCCGAGCGCTGCGACGAGCCCCTGGACGCTCCCGCCCCGCTCGAGATCGATCACCGGGTACCGTCCGGGCGTGAACACCGCGCCGGTGCTGATGACGTCCGACTCGCGGAACAGCACTACCGTGTCGCTGTCCGTGTGGGCTGCCGGCTGGTGATACAGGATCACCGCCTCGCCGTTGGAGAAGTCCATCGTCGGCAGGTAGTAGGTCGTCGTCGGCAGCGCTCCGGGCGCCGTGGCGGGCTGGCCAGCTGGCGGGTTCGCCATGCGGTTGAGCACGTTCTCGTGCGCGACGATCGCGGGACGCCCGAGGCCGACGAAGCCGAACGGTGCGCCCCGCCCGCCCGCCGGGCCCACGAGCGCGGCGTTGCCTGCCACATGGTCGGGATTGACGCTCGTGTTGATGATCCATCGGATCGGCAGTGGAGAGAGCTTCCGGATTTCCGCCATCACCTGCGGGGCGACGGCAGGCGGCGGCGTGTCCACGAGCAGCACGCCGTACTCGCCCACGTGGACGGTGAGGTTGACGCCCGCCCCCGCGATCAGGTGCACGTTGCCCTGGACGGGCAGCACTCGGAGCTGAGGGGCTTGCTGCGCAAGCCCCTCAGCAAGGCCCAAGGCCCAAAGCCCAAGGCCCAACGCAATCAGGTAGCGTCGCATTCCCATCCCCGTCATCGAAGGTTGCAGCCGCCCGTGCCGTTGAAGCAGGTGCAGTACCGCTGGCAGCGGTCCAGCGTCGAGAACGTCTGCTTCAGCTTCTGCCGGTACTCGGGATACATCGTCTCGGCGCCGCCGCGCGAGGCCTCGAACGGCAGGCCGTACCATTCCGAGAACTCCTCGAGGTACGGGTTGGCGCCGGGGAGCCAATGCGGCACCACCCCTTCGCCGAGCGGCAGCTCCGGCGCGTACTCGCACCAGTTCGTGCCCATCCGTTGTCCCGGATCGAGCGCCCAGCTCTGGCTCCGCACGAGGCGCTCGGTCAGGAACGCCGGGTCGTCGATGATGCTCACGATGGTGAGGAAGTCGCCGTGGCGCACCCAGTGCTCGGTCAGCGTTCGCTTGTCGCTGGCCGGCACGCCGTTTCTCCGGATGTAGTACGGCTTGAGGTGCGTGGTCGTGATCGTGAGCATGTTGCCGTTCCACACGCCGGTCGAGAAGCCGCCCCAGCTGTGCGGCGCCTCTGCGGGCGGATGCGGGCGGGAGTCGAGATAGATGGTCCGCTCGGCGTCGTGGAAGTTGATCCGGGTGTGGATCGCGGTGACGCGCTGCGTCAGCGGATCGATGTCGGACGTGATGCGCAGGTTCGCCAGGCCGCGCAGGTTGTAATCGGCGGCATGCGGCCGGCACTGGTACTCCATGACAGCGGAGATGCGGTTGGCGTCGTAGCTGTCCGCGCGCAGGCGCGCCGCGTCGTTGATCGGCAGTCCCGCGTAGTCCGCCAGCTCGGGGCCCGGGATCCGCTCAGGGCCGTCTTCATGGTAGACGGGTACCCACTGGCCCGTGAAATCGATGCCCTGCCCGAAGGCCGGGATGGCCGGCAGCATCAGCGCCAGAACGGCGAGGCCGATGATGTCGGTTCGGGAGAATCTGGTCATAGCCCTCCTGTCGACGCGAGTGAGCCTACGCCGATACGGCGTCGGGCTCATTGTAGAAACGCGACATCGCCGGCGGACGAGCATCCACATCGGACACCCAGCCGCGGTCCTGCGGTTCCACCAGCAGCCGGAGGAAGCCGGACGGTACCGCACCCGCCAGCGCTCGAAAATCCTTGATCAGGTGCGCTTGATCGAAGTAGCCGGCCGCCTGGCTGATCTCGGTCCACGTGAGCGCGGGACGCTGCCGCTTCAGGTGGAGCGCGAACTGGAATCGGGCGACTCTGGCATAGCGCTTCGGCGCCATGCCAATCTGCTCGACGAACGTCCGCTCGAAGTGCCGCCGGCTCAGGCTGCTGGCGGTCGCGAGTGCGTCGAGCGGAATCCGCCCGTGTCGCTGGAGCAGCGCCGACGCCGCCTGGCGGACCGGATGCGCGGGACGCGCGCAGCGGAGGCGGCCCCGGAGGACCTCCTCGGTGGCCCGGACCATGGCGGCCGGGCTGTCGGCGTGATGCAGGTGAAGGTGCAGCCGCACGGCGTCGGCGCCGAGCACCTCCGTTGCCGGGTACCCTTCGTTGGTCAGGGGCGCCGCCGTGACACCGAACAGCCGGTACAACCCGGCAGGTCGAAAGAAGATGTACCAGGCACACTGCGGCCCGGTGATCAGCAGGTCGACCACCCTTGTCGTCTGCGCGCCCACGACCACGGCCCCCGGCAGCTGCCGCGTCCGTCCGGTGCGGTGATCCCACACCGCGTACGGCTCGCGCAGGTAGAACGCGACGAACAGATCGGGCCGGGCCGGAACGGGCCGGACCAGGGGTCGGTCGGGCGCCTGATGCTCCCAGTACAAGTACCCGCGGACGAACTCGCGCAGTGCGGGCGACGCTGGAATCAGGTTCACGGGCTTTTTCGGGCGAAGTGTACTCTTCGGGGGCTACCAGACGCCAGAGTCCTGCGGTAGAGTATCCGCGCCATGCGGACAATCCCGACACTCGTTGCGGCCCTCGTCATCGCGGCCGCTCCGGCCGCCGCGCAGCGGGCCAGCCTGAAGGCGGAACTGCTCAGGGACTGGCAGGAGATGAAGGACACGCTGCACAAACTGGCGGAAGAGATGCCTGCGGACACGTACGGCTTCAAGACCACGCCCGCGCAGCGCGACTTCGGGCAGCAGGTCACGCACATCGCTGGCGCCAACGTCAACAATCTGCGGTTTCTCGGCGGCAAGGCCCAGGCGCCCGCGATCAATCGCAACGCGACCTCGAAAAGCGACGCGATCGCGGCGATGGACGCGTCGTTCGACTACGGCACCGCGCTCATCAACGAGCTCACCGACGAGACGCTGATGGAGATCGTGCAGACCAACGCGTTTCTCGGCCCCTCCTCACGCGCGCGGGTGATCTGGTTCCTGCTCGGGCACTCGTGGGACATCTACGGCCAGATGGTCGTCTACCTGCGCCTGAACGGTGGCGTGCCACCGGCCAGCCAGAGACCGTAAACCTGGTGAGAGACCGTGAACCTGGCGCCCCGTAACGGGGCGCCCTACGTTCGCGACAGTTGACGCGCGTCGGGCGGGCCGGCGGCAGTGCAGGACGGAGGGCGGGCCTTGACGGCCCGCCTATCGAATGAAGTGAATCAGGTGCTGCGACAGGCCCGACATGAAGAAGCGCGCCCATTCGCCCGCCACCTTGTCGGTGCCGGTGCCTGGCTCCAGGCCGATCACTTGCGGATACCACCGGCCGCCGTGCAGGATCTTGACCGGCTCGGACCACAGGCGCGGGTCGTCGAGGCGCGGCGCGTACGAGACGTAGATCCCTTCCTGCGCGAAGTTCTCGTTGCTCGCGCGATTGAGCAGCATCACGTACTGCTCGAGATGCGTGTTCCAGTGCACCGACGGCCCCCAGAACGCGTCGACCAGCTGATCGTCGTCGTGCCACGCCTGGGTGGTGGGGAAGATCGGCACCGCTGGGGGATAGATCCAGAACCGAATCTCCTCGTCGAGATTCAGTGCCGCCGCTGGCACCCAGCTCCGCCCCCGCCACACCATGATCCTGCCGACCGGCGCGTCGCGATCGGCCCACGCCAACCGCGCCACGCTCACGCCCTGCTGCCGCGAGGAGCGGAGGTAGAGCGAGAAGAAGAAGTACAGGTCGCGCGCGGTGGGATCGAGCTGCACGCTGAAATCCCCCACGCCTCCCACGAAGTACTCGTTGTGGCTGGTGCAGTCGTACGTGCGCGGCGGCGCCGCGAGCACGGTGCCGAGCGGTTCCCACGTCCGTCCGGCGTCGCGCGAGCGCGCGGCCCCGATGCGCGGAATGACGCGGGAGCTCCCGCACATCTGGGCGGGCATTTCCTGATGGTAGTAGCCGTACCACGCGCCGTCGACGTCCTTGACCAGCGCCTCCATCCAGACACCGCCCCCCGGCCAGGGATCGACGGTGACCGGGCGTGAGGGGCCGAGCCGGTCCATGGCGCTGCCCGAGGCGGTACTGGGCAGGCCGGCGATCGAGGTCATCACGAAGAGGAGGTTGCGCCCGCCGATCCGCTCCCAGAGGGCGGGGCTGTTGCTGTCGACCTCGCCGGTCAGGCGCAAGGGCGTGACGGGGCGCAGCTCCACCCGTGGCCCCAAGGGGCCGGGGCTTTGAGCCGTGGCGCCCGAAGTCAGGAGGACGAAAGCGACACCCAGCACAGCGATGAGGACGACGATCCGCGTCATGACCACTCCCTAAAAGGGATTACGGCCGGCGGCCGTTGGCCGTTGACAGTCCGGTACGAGGCGTCTACAGTTCGGCCACTGGAAGTAGGCCGGAGGCCGTAAGCAGTAGGCAGGATGTGCCCTGCCCGCCGCCTACTGCCTACTGCCGGCTGATCGAGGACGCTATGTCGCTCTCACGGCGCCACTTCATCAAAGGCGTGATCGCGGCCGGGGCGGCGGCCTCCTCCGGCGCGTACCTGTTTCGCGGCACCGGTCCGATCTTCGGTCAGTGTTGACGGATCTGTTTCTGATCGATGACATTCTGAAGGAAGGGTGATGCAGCGGGCGTTCGCCTTCGTGCTGATCGTCACCGTCGGTGGCCCGGTCGCGGCGCAGGAGGGGGCGGCCGCGTTGTCGGAGACGACGACCCCGGACATTTCTGGCGTCGTGGCGGGCGGCACGAAGGTCGAGCTCGTCGCCAGGGGGCTGCGCGGGACGGAGAGCGCCATTGGCGCGCCCGACGGCACGCTGCTGTTCACCGAGCAGGACGTCAATCGCGTCTCCCGCATCGACCAGTCCGGCGGTGTCCGGCCGTATCTGTCGAACACCAACGGCGCCATGGGGCTGGCGTTCGATCGGTTCGGCCGGCTCATCGCCGCGCAGACGACCAACCCGCAGATTGCCGTGCTGTGGCCCACGCGCGACGTGCTCGCCGACTCGTTCGAGGGGCACGCCTTCCTGCGCCCCGACGACCTGGCGGTCGACCGTCTCGGCGGCATCTACTTTTCCGACCCCGGTCCTCCTCCCCAGCCAGGCGGCCCGCCGCCGGCGCGCGCGCCCACGGTGTTCTACGTACGGTCGGAAAGCGACATCGTGGCGGTGGCCGAGGGCATCGAACGGCCCACGGGTGTGCTGCTCAGCCTCGACGAGCAGGTGCTGTACGTCGCCGATGCGCTTGGCGACGCCGTGCTCGCGTTCGACGTGCGGCCCGACGGCACGCTGACGAACCGCCGCGTCTTTGCGCGCCTCGAGGGCGTCGTAAAGACCGAGACGGGCGTGCGCAGCGGTGCCGACGGCCTGGCGGTGGACGCCGAGGGCCGGCTGTACGTGGCCACCCTCGCGGGCGTGCAGGTGTTCAGCCCCCAGGGGCGGCACCTCGGCACGATTCCGGTCGGCGCCGCAGAGGGCCCGCAAAGCCTCGCCTTCGGCGGACCCGACCGAAGGACCCTCTACATCGTCGGCCGCGGCGGCGCGTGGCGCGTCGCCATGCTGACGGAAGGTCCGACAGATCGCGCCAAGTAGCTCGGCGCCCCGTGAAGGGGCGCCCTACGGCCGCCCCACGGCCGCTCGCAGGCGCCCGACGGCCGCGCGTAGGGCGGCCTTTACGGCCCGCCAGAAAGCCCTTGACACGTATATGCGAAGAAATTAGCATACTGGGTCAGTTGCTAATTTCTTAACACAAAGGGGAGTCCAGTGGCCAAGGCACCCGTACCGCAGCTCAGCCGACGCGAGCGTCAGATCATGGACGTCCTGTACCGGTCGGGCCGCGCCACGGCCGCCGCGGTCCAGGCGGGGATGCCCGACCCTCCCAGCTACTCCGCCGTCCGGACCATGCTCCGCATCCTCGAGGACAAGGGGCACGTGCGGCACGAACCGGACGGCCCGCGCTACGTCTATATCCCCACAGTGGCGCGCGACAAGGCCAAGAGGTCGGCCCTGAAGCACGTGATCAACACGTTCTTCGACGGTTCGGCGTCGCAGGTCATGGCGGCGCTCTTCGAGCTGTCGCCGCGCGAGCTCGGCGACGAGGAGCTGGGTCGGCTCCGGCAGCTCATCGACGAAGCCAAGAAGGAAAAGAAGGCAAAGGTGTAGTCATGCTGGCAGCCTTCCTCATTCAGGTCACCCTGAAAGCGGTCCTGCTCCTGACGGGCGCGTGGGTTGCCGCGCGCGCGATGCGGCGGTCGTCCGCGGCGTCCCGCCATCTCGTCTGGCTGCTGGCGCTCGTGGCGATACTGGTGTTGCCCGTGGTCCAGGTGGCGGCACCGCGGTGGGATGTGCCCCTGTGGCCGGCCGAGACGCCGACGGTGGCATCGGTGCCTGCCCGCGCATCGGCGCCGCCGGTCGCGCAGCCGCTGTTCACCGAAGCCACTCCCGTCGATGACGCGGAGGCGCTCCCTGATGAGGCGCGAGACGCGGGCGTGGCCCCGACCTTCGACACGACCTCCCTGGACCGCTATGCGGCCCCGAACGCGAATTTTGTCCTCGATACTGCTCCGCATAGCGGTCCTGGGCGCGCGGAGCGCGCCCAGCAGATACTGCCAACCAGCCAAGGGCGAGGCTCCACGGGTATCGGGACATCAAGGACGAGCCCTTGGCTGGTTGAAGCGTCGGGGCCGGGGCCCGCGCGTGCGCGTGTCGTCAACTGGCCCGCGGTGGCTGTGGGAGTCTGGGTGGTCGGCGTGGCGCTGTTGCTCGCCAGGCTCGCCGTCGGACTCCTCTGGACCGCCCGCATCACGAGCCGCGCCGTGGACGTCGACGACCCGCGCTGGGCCGCGACGCTCGCGGACGTGTCGGCGGCGTTCGGCATCACATCGCGTGTCTCGCTGAAAACGAGCCGTGAGACGACGATTCCCGTGGCCTGCGGCCTCCGCGCGGCCACCGTGCTGCTGCCGCCGGAGTCGGCCGCGTGGTCCGACGATCGGCGGCGCGTGGTGCTCCTCCACGAGCTGGCGCACGTGGCGCGGCGGGACTGCCTGGCGCAGGCGGTGGCCCAGCTTGCCCGCGCCGTGCACTGGTTCAATCCGCTGGCGTACCTGGCGACATCGCGCCTGCGTGCGGAGCAGGAGCGCGCGTGCGACGACCTGGTGCTGGCCGCGGGCACCGATGCGCCCGCCTATGCCGATCATCTGTTCGAGATTGCGCGGGGATTCCGTGCAGAGGGGTGCCCGGCGTGGGCCACGCTCGCCATGGCGCGCCCCTCGCAACTGGAGGGACGCGTCGTGGCCATCCTGGACGACTGCCGCAACCGCGTGCCGCCGGCTCGCTGGGCTCGCGCGGCCGTCGGGGCGGTCGCCGCCGCGCTGCTGCTGCCGATCGGCGCGCTGCAGGTGACGGCGGCCTCGCGCCCCGTGTCGATCGGTCCGGCGGCGCCGCTGCTCTCGGCGGGGGAGCGCGTGGCCGCCAGCATGGCACTCGAGGTGAGCGACGCGCCGCCGGCGGATCCGGCTGCGGTGGACGCGCAGTGGCAGCTGCCCGACGTGGACGTGAGCACGTTCGGCCGGTTCGTCGACGTGTGGCCCGAGCTCGATGTCGACGTCGACTTCGATTTTGATTTCGACGTCGACGCACAACACGATGCGGGTCCGAATCCCGATCCGCATCCGTTCCCAGATCCTGATCCCGCACCGCACGTCTTCGTCGACCCGTTCACCGGCGGCCACTCGGCGACGCGCTTCCGCCTCGACGGCGCCGACAGGGCGCAGGCCGCGAGCCCCGGATCCGGTGCGAGGGCTCCGGGCCAGGCCGCGTCGCAGGATTCGGGCGTGACCGACGAGACCCGCCGCCGCGTCGCCGACGCGCTGCTCACCGCGCTCAACGACGAGAACGAGGAGGTCCGTCAGCGCGCGCTGGAAGGGCTGGCCAGCATGCGGGATCCCGCTGCGATTCCAGCGCTGCTGAAGGCGCTGCGGGATCCGAGCGTGGAGGTGCGTGAGCGGGCGCTCAATGCGCTCGCACCGTTCGACACGCCCGAGGCCGTCGAGGGCGTGCTCTCGGCGCTGACCGACCAGAGTGCCGGCGTGCGCGCGCGCGCGGCGCGTCAGCTGGCGGTGCTCGGCTCGCGCGGTCGCCTCGATGACGCGAAGTACGTGGGCGTGCTGTCAGGGTTGCTGAAGGACATGGCCCCGGACGTCCGCGTGCAGGCCATCGTCGCGCTTGGCCGTCTGCGTCGGCGGGAGGCGGTGCCGTCGCTGCTGCCGCTGCTGAAGGACGCCAACACGGACGTGCGCGAGCAGACGGCGGTGGCGCTGGGCCTCATCGCCGATCCGGCGGCGATCGACGCGCTGACGGCGGCCCTCAAGGATGCGGAACCCGGAGTGCGCGAGCAGGCCGCGCGGGCGCTGGGCCTCATCGCGCGGGGCCAGCGCCGAGGCACGGTGCCCGTACGGCCGGTTCCTCCCGTGCCGCCCGCCGTGGCAGTGCCGGCGATTCCGCCTCTTCCACCGGGACCGCCGCAGGTGAAGCTGGACATCGGCCCCCTTCAGAAGGTGGTCGAGGAGGCCTGGCTGAAGCTCCAGGAGACCGATGCGTGGAAGTTCCAGCTCCGGCAGTTCGAGTTCCTGCAGCAGCACGAGGACTTCAAGCGCGCGGCCGACGAGATTCGGCGCGCCCAGGACGAGATCCGCCGCGCCGAGGACGAGATCCGGCGCGAGACGGAGCGCCTCTTCCGCTGATCTGAGCACGCATGCGCGCCTTCTTCGCGCCAGTCGCGCTCGTGGTGTGTCTCGTGGCGACATGCCTTGGCTCGCCGAAGCCTTCGGCGGAGGCGGCGCAGATGAGGCCGCCGCGCGCCACTCCGGAGGGCATTCAGCAGCAGATGGCGGCGCTCGCCGGCCCCGATCCGCTCGGCCGCGCGTTTGCGGCGTGCTATCTGGCGGGCATGGGCCGACGCGCCGAGGCCGCCGTGCCCGCGCTCCTCCGTCTGCTCCCCGACGCCACGGCGATCGATCCCGTCGCGTGCCAGGGCTATGCCTTCTCTGGTCCGTACACGATCCAGACGGGCGCGACGTCGACGCCAGGGCTCGAGGCCGCGCGCGCGCTCGGGGCCATCGGGTCGACCGAGGCGATCGAGCCCCTCGTGGCCGCGGTGCGCAGCGGCAACAGGGACCTTCGGCGACATGCCGCGCGTGCGCTCGGGCTGCTTCGCGACCCCCGCAGCGTCGACGCGCTCGTTGCCGCCGCCCGCGACAACGAGGCGCCCGTGCGTCTGGAAGCCGCCATCGGGCTGGGCCGTCAGCGGGAATCGCGTACGGCCGAGCCGCTGGCGACACTGCTGCAGGACACGGACGTGCTCGTTCGTGCCGAGGCCGCCACCGCGCTCGGCCGGCTGCGGGAGGCCGCGGGCGTCGATCCGCTCGTCGCCGCGCTCGCGGACGCCTCCCCCCTCGTGCGCGAACGGGCGAGTGCCGCGCTCGGGAACATTCGCGAGGCGCGCGCCGTCCCGTCACTCATCACACGAACGACGGATCCCGATCCCGCCGTGCGCGAGCGGGCCGTCGCCGCACTGGGCGCGCTGCGCGATCCGCGAGCCCTCGACGCGTTGATTGCCGCCCTGAAGGACGTGGATCCCCTGGTGCGCGAGCAGGCTGCCGGCGCCCTCGCGCGCCTCGAGCGGACCGGCCGAGGGGCTGTCCGTTGATGTCGACGCAGAACCCCTCGGCTGGTCGACCAGCATTTGCTTCCACCCCAACGCGCGAAGTCCGCGCGTTGGGGGCCCCGGCTTGGGGCGCTCCGCGCGCCGTCCGGTGAAAGGTGGGACGAATGCGTCACGTGCTGACGAACTGCCTGTTGATCGCCGCCGTAGCACTCCCGTCGTCTGCCTCGGCGCAGGAGATTGCCTCCCGCACGCGCGCGCCCTTTCCGATTCCCGCCACAACGGCCTCCGTCACGCTCGACGGCGCCGTCACCGAGTCGCTCTGGGAAGACGCGCTCACGCTCGAGCTGCGCTACGAGGTGCGGCCGGGCGAGAACATCCCGCCGCCTGTCCGCACGGAGATGCTGCTGGCGCACGACGATCGCAACCTCTACGTCGCGTTCAGGTGCTACGACGACGACCCCGCGGCGATCCGGGCGCGCTTCAGCGATCGCGACACGATGTGGAACGACGATTTCGTCGGCGTGGTGCTCGACACCTTCAACGACGAGCGGCGCGCGTACGAGTTCTTCGCCAACCCGCTCGGCGTGCAGGGCGACATGCTGATGGACGATGTCTCGGGCAACGAGGATGCGGCGTGGAACGCGATCTGGGATTCGGCGGGCCGCATCACGGAGGCAGGCTACGAGGTGGAGATGGTCATTCCGTTCAGCCAGCTGCGGTTCCAGACGGCGAGCGGGCCGCAGACGTGGGGCCTCGACGGCATCAGGAGCTACCCGCGCCGCGACCGCCATCACCTCACGCTGTTCCCGCGCATCCGCGGGGAGAACAGCTACCTGGCGCAGGAAGAGAAGATCTCCGGCTTCTCGGGCATCCGTCCCGGCCAGAACCTGGAGGTCATCCCCACCGTGACCGCGCTGCGGTCGGACGCCCGCGCCGACTTCCCCCGTGGAAGGTTGACGAATCTCCGATCGGAGGGCGATCTCGGCGTGACGGCGAAGTGGGGGATCACACCCAACATCACCGTCAACGGGACGATCAACCCCGACTTCTCCCAGGTGGAAGCCGACGCCGTGCAGCTGGACGTGAACAACCAGTTCGCGCTCTTCTTTGGCGAGACGCGGCCGTTCTTCCTCGAGGGCTCCGACTTCTTCCGCACCTCGCGGCTCAACCTGCTGCACACGCGGCAGGTGGCGCAGCCGAACGGCGCGCTCAAGGTGAGCGGCAAGACCGGCCGTCATGCCTTCGGCCTCTTCTCCGCGCAGGACGAGACCACGACGATCATCCTGCCGGAGAGCCAACGGTCGCGGACGCGCGTGCTCGACGCGGAGACGGTGGCGACGGTCGGACGGTACCGGTTCGACGTCGGGGACAATTCCACCGTGGGCGCCATGGTGACCGACCGGCGCGGCGGGCGCTACTTCAACAACGTCGTCGCGATCGACAGCCGCCACCGGTTCAGCGCGGCCGACAGCATCTCGGCCACGCTCGCGTACTCGTCCACGACGGACGCGCCGTCGATCGCCGCGCTCACCTCCGCCGATCGGCGGTCGGCCGCGGCCGTCGACGTGCTCTACAACCACAGCGTGCGGAACTGGAACGCCTACGCGACCTACCGCGGGCACGGGAAGGACTTTCGCGCCGATCTCGGCTTCATCACGCAGGTCGACGTCCGGCGGTGGGAGGCGGGCGGCGGCCGCATCTGGCACGGCGACCAGACGCGGTTCTACAACCGCATCCAGGTGAGCGGCAATTTCGATCAGACCGAGGACGAGGATCGCTCGCTGATCGAGCGCGAGTGGGAGGGCTACATCTTCCTGAACGGCCGCCGCGAGTCGTTCGTGCAGTGGGGCGGGGGGAGGCGTACGTTCGTGTTTGGCGGCGTGAGGTTCGATCAGGTCTTTCAGGGTGCGTACGGGGAGCTGCGGCCGTCCCAGGCCGTGCAGTTCAGCCTGGGCGTGAACTGGGGCGACTGGATCGACTTCGCGCACACGCGCGCCGCCCGGCAGCGGACGATCCGCCCGGGCGTGAATCTCAATTACGGCCGGCATCTGGCGGTGCGCGTCCGCCACATCTACGACACGCTGGACGTGGCGGGCGGCCGCCTCTTCTCGGCGCACGTGCCGGAGCTGCGCCTCATCTACCAGCGCGACGTCCGCACGCTCGTCCGCGCCATCGTGCAGTACACGGGCGTGTCCCGCGACGCACGGCTCTATCTCGATGCCGTCAATCGCGAGAGCCGCGATCTGTTCGCGCAGCTGCTGTTCTCCTACAAGGTCAACGCCCAGACCGCGTTGTACTTCGGCTACGTGAGCGGCGCCCGCGGCACCGAGGAGTTCGCCCTGACCCACGCGAATCGCACGCTGTTTGCCAAGGTCGGCTACGCCTGGCTGCGATAGACGAATCGTGGCCGCGGACCTTGGCACACCCTTCACGTGTGTGCCGTGGCCTGGAAGGAGTGTCGTAGAGGCGGACCTTTAGGTCCGCCTGAGGGAACGCACATGTCGTGCTCACTACGGTGGGTTCTGATGGTGGGCGGAACGATTGCGTCATTGACGGCGTACCTGCCCGCGCAAACCCGGGCGCCCGGTCCCGACATGACGCTCGACGCCGCCACGCGCGCGGCGGTCGTCAACGGCGTGCTCGCCGAGCTCGACCGTTTCTACGTGCTTCCCGAGGTGGCCGCCAGGATGATCGAGGCGATTGGACGGCGGCGATCCGAATACGGCTCGATCGACAGCGCGCAGCGGTCCAGACGCGTCAGTTCTGGACGCTGCCGTACGTGCCCGGGCCACGCTTTGCGGAGCGTGACGTCTACGTGCTTACCAGCCGTCGCACCTTCTCGGCCGCGGAAGACTTCGCCTACGCGCTGAAGAACCTCGGGCGGGCGACGATCATCGGCGAGGTGACCGGTGGAGGCGCTCACGCGGGCGGCCCTCGCCGGGTCCACGATCATTTCTTCGTCTTCGTCCCGTCGGCTCGCACCACCAGCCCCATCACGGGTACCGACTGGGAGGACACCGGCGTCGTCCCCGACATCGCGGTGTCTGCCGCCAAGGCTCTCGCCGCTGCCCACCTCAGCGCGCTCGACAAGCGGGCGCCGGCGGTCGACGATCCGCGAATGCGGGCGGACATCGCGGCGGCGATGGAGCGGCTCCGCAAGGAGCTCGAGTGACACGCACGGGCGACATATAATATCTGTAATATGAAGACTATTGCTGTGACTATTGACCAGGACACGCTCGATCGCGTGGATCGATTCGGGGGCGGCAACCGCTCGCGCGTGATCAGGGAAGCGGTACGCGACTACCTGGCCCGCCGGGAGCGGGCTGTCGAGGAGGAACGTGAGGCCGCGGTGATTCGGCGCCATCGCGGGCGGCTCGCGCGACAGGCCCGCGCGCTCGTTCGGGCGCAGGCCCGATGAAGTGGGGCGAGATCTACCGCACCAGGGAAAAGGTCTCCGAACGCGGGCACAAGCCGGGCTTCTACGTCGTCGTATCGCGCGACTTCATCGCCGGCCACGACGACATCACCACGGTCATCTGCGCGCCCATCTATGGTGAGGTGCTCGGGCTGCGCACCGAGGTGGTCGTGGGCGCCGAAGACGGCCTGCCTCGCGAGAGTGCCATCCGCTGCGATTTCCTGACGTTGATGTTCAAGACGAAGCTCACGGGCTTCGTGGCGACGCTGTCCGACGCCAGGCAGGAGGAACTGAGGCGGGCGCTCGCACAGGCCTTGCAGCTGCGGGCCTGACACCCCGCAGCGCGGACGTGCGGCGGTTGACATCGCCGGCCGCGGTGTGACAATAGGCCCCTCACGAGGCGGCGCGCGGGTGCGTCGATCGGGCGTACGAGGGGCTGTCATGAGAAAGCAGAGCATCGCGGCGGCGTCTATCACCGTCCTGTTCGTGATGGGGATCCTGGCGCAGGCGCCGCAGCAAAAGGGCGGCGGCGATATCACGGGTCCGTACGACCTGGTGGCTGGGTGGCCGCAGAACTGGTGCGGCGACGGCTGGGTCATCGGGTCGACCGCGGGGATCTGGGCGGAGAGCCCGGATCGGGTGATCGTGTTCGCGCGAGGCTGTCTGCCCGCGCTCGAGAATCCGGGCGCTGTGGTGCCCACGCGCAACGCGGCGGGCTTTTCGCTCGCGGCCGCGAACCCCGAGAACCATCCCCGCTGGGATCACATCGTCAACATTGTCGACCGCAACGGCCGGCTGGTGGAGTCGTGGGAGCAGCACAACCACCTGTTCATCCGGCCGCACCGCGTGATTGTGAGTCCCTACGACCCGCAGCGGCACGTATGGCTCGTTGACGACGGCGCGCACGCCATCTTCAAGTTCACGCGCGACGGCAGGCAGCTCGTCCAGACGATTGGCACCCCGAAAGAGCCGGGCGACGACGAGACGCACTTCGCGCGGCCGACCGACGTCGCGTTTCTGCCGGACGGCACGTTCTTCGTGAGCGATGGCTACACGAACTCCCGGGTTGTGAAGTTCGACGCCGACGGGAAGTACATCATGTCGTGGGGCATGCGCGGCACGCCGCCCAACGAGACGCGTCCCTCCTACATGAATACCGTGCACGCCATCGTGGCCGATGAGCAGCGCCGCCTCTACGTGAGCGACCGGGCGAACCACCGCGTCCAGGTGTTCGACGAGAACGGCCGGTTCCTCGACGTGTGGCCGAACGTGCCGCTGCCGTACTCGTTCCTCCTGACCGACGACCAGCACCTCTGGTCCGCCTCCGGGCAGACCCAGAAGTTCACGAAGTACGACTTGAACGGCCGGCTGCTCTACTCCTGGGGGACCTTCGGGGCCTTCCCCGGGGGATTCTGGGGAGTCCATCAGTTCCACGTGGACAGCGAGGGGAGCCTCTACACCGCCGATGTGCACGTCGGGCGGCCGCAGAAGTTCCGGCCCGGGCCGGGCGCCGATCCGGCGCATCTGATCGGGCGGCCGACGGTGCAGGTGGGGACGAACTGAGCGGCCCGCCCGCCGCCGTCGCGGCTCGACGCGGTAGAATCGGAGTGGGATGGATCCGGAGCTGGAGCGCGTCCTGCAGGGGTTCAAAGAAGCGGCCGAGTTCGCCAAGACCTTCCGCTTCGAGCTGACGGAGGAGTACCTCGCGCAGATCGCCTATCTGGAGGCGCTTCCAGAAAACCAGTCTGGTGTCGACAAGAGTCACGTCTGGCGTGGGTTGCGCGCCTACAGGGAAACGTTCAAGCATGTGCGGGCGGTTCCGCGGAAACCGTGAGCGACCCGTTCGTGCACCTGGGCTTGGCCCTCGCCGCCCGAGCCGTGAGATATCTGCTGATTGGCGTGTCGGGTGCCAACTTCTACACGCCTCGCATGATGCCCAAATTCGTCACCGAGGACTGGGACCTCTTCCTCCCTCCCGATTCTGAGAATCTCGTACGGGCCTGGGGCGCCTGTGACGATGCTGGTGTCGATGTGTGGCTTGGCGATGAGCCACTCGATCGACCACGCGACCGATGGCTTGCCGACCGGATCATCGAACGGCGGGCGCTGACGCGTGTGACCGGACCGGGCGATTTGAAGGTCGATCTCACCCTGGTCATGAAGGGGTTCGACTTCGAGACCGTGTGGAATGAGCACCGGGTATTCAAGGTCGAGGACGTGGACGTGCCGACGGCGCGCCTGCTGCACATCGTGACGTCGAAGCAGGCTGCCGGACGACTGAAGGATCAGCTCTTCCTCACCACGCACCAGGACGCGCTCGAGCAGTTGCTGAGGAAGCCAGAGTAGTCAGCGGAGCCGATCAGCCAGCAGCGCAGTGCTGAGCGCGTAGTAGTGCGCGCAGTTGTACTGCAGCAGCGCGTCGTAGTTCGGATACACCAGGAACACACGCGTGTCGGTCTGCACCAGCCCGGCTGGCACCGAGCTGCGCGGCAGGGCGTCCCCGTTCGGCAGCCGCACGCCCATCGCCTGCCACCGGTCGAGCGGCAGCCGCGCCGTCATGGTGCGCATCGCGAAACAGCCGTCGGTGCGCAACTCCGTCTCCCGCTCGATGCGCGCGCGGGCCGCGGCCGATACCCGCACCTCGCGCCCCCAGGTGAACTCGTCGTCCCAGCCGTACTCCTCGAGGTAGTTCGCGATCGACGCGAGGGCGTCGCCCGTGGATCGCCAGATGTCTCGGCGGCCGTCGCCGTCGAAGTCCTGCGCGAACTTCAGATAGCTCGACGGCATGAACTGGGGATGCCCCATGGCGCCCGCCCACGAGCCCGTCATGCTGGCCGTGTCGATGTGGCCCCGCGAGACCATGCTGAGCGCGTCGAACAGCTCGCCGCGGAAGAACTCGGCGCGGCGCCCTTCCCACGCGAGCGTCGCCAGCGCCTGGAAGACGGGCGTGCGCCCCGTGATGCGGCCGTACTGCGTTTCCATGCCCCAGATCGCCACGACGAACCGCCGCTGGACGTCGTACTCCGCCTCGATCCGGCCGAGGAGCGCGCGGTGCTGGCGGGCGGCCTCGCGGCCGCGCCGGACGGTCTGGGCCGTGACGCGTGTCCGGTAATACCGGTCGAAGCCGACGACCAGCTCGGCCTGGGTGCGGTCCTCCTGAATGACGCGTCGGAGCGGCTCCAGCCCGCCGAGCGCCTGGGTCACCAGGCTGTCGCTGAAGCCGCGCGCCCGCGCGTCGGCCATCAGCTCGGCGAGCCACTCGTCGAACGGCTGCGGCGGGTCGCCGAGCGGATCCTGCGCCCGGACGATGAGCGCGCCGCAGATCAAGGCCGTGAGCAGGAGAAACCGGCGCACTGACGTCATTATGCAGGACTGCGGACCGATGAGATGCGCTTGCATTTCCGGACGCCGTTCGCTGTAATGGTCGGCGCTATGCCTTACACCTTGACCGTCAACGGCCGGTCGACCACGGTGGACGTGCCGGGCGACATGCCCCTGCTGTGGGTGATCCGGGACGTGTTGAA
>JACQTK010000032.1 GCA_016210845.1 Acidobacteriota bacterium
GTCTCTTCCAGCTCGGCGAGAATCCTCCGCGCGAGACCGCGGCCTCGAAATGCGGGCCGGACGTACATCCGTTTGACCTCGCTCGTGTCGGGACCGAGCCGCCGCAGCGCGCCGCAGGCCACAGCCGTCCCATCCACGCGCGCGACCAGAAAGATCGTGTCCGGATCGAGGACGTCGCTCGCGCTCAACCCATGCACGGGCAGGGCCGGATAGCGCACGTACAGCTCCGCATCGAGCTCCGCGATGAGCTCGCAGGCCTCGGGAGAACCGGGCGAGACGGCGACGATGCCGCGTGGGTCAGATTGGCGTTCTCTGGTGGTTTGCACGGCGGCGACTCCGACGAGCACGAGCACGCCGCCCAGAATGGTCGATGACGCCACCGATTCTCCGAGAAATGCCACGGCCGCCCAGAGTGTAAACAGCGGCTCCGCGTACAGAAACGCCGCGACTTGCGAGGCTTCGAGGCGTTCGAGCGCGGCGTACCAGAAGAGGTAGCCGAGGCCGGAGCAGCCGATGCCGAGAAACGCGATCGCCAGCGCTCCCGTGGACGACAGCGCGGTGTATTCCTGCCAGCCGGCCACCCACACGAAGAACGGAGCGAGCATGGCCCAGCCGAACAGCATGGCAGCTGCAGTAGCCCTCCGGCTACCCAGTGTCCGAAGCGTCGCCCGGCCGAGAACGGTGTACACGGCCCAGGTAACCGTGCTCGCGAGCATCAAGAGATCACCTCGCGTTGCCGGCAGGGCGAGTACGTCTCCAGAGATCTCGCCTCGCGTAACCACCAGAATTTAATCGAGACCGGCGGCCTCCCCTGTCCCCTAGGTTTTCCGGACGCGCATGATCAGCCGGTCGAAGCGCCCGAGCACAGCATCCCACCGGTGGTGCTGACGGACGTACTGGCGGCCGTTGGCGCCGAGCTTCTCCCGCAGCCGCCTGTTGGTCATCAGCAGCCGCAGCGCCTCCACGAACTCCTCGCGCGTGGCGTAGTACAGCCCGGCATTGGCGCGGCGGCAGTGCTCCACAGCCGCCTGGTTCCGCGCGCTGGCGAGCACGGGCGTCCCCACGGCCAGGCTCTCGAGCACTGACTGCGCCACCAGGTCGTCGGGCGCAGGGACCAGCGTCACGTCGGCCGCCTCGTACGCAATCATGCGCTCGCGATCGGGCAGCACGCCTGCCATGTAGATGTAGCGCTCGTCGGGCACCTTTATCAGCTTGACGCCCATGAGCACCAGGGCCGTGTCGCCGTCGGCGGCCGCATAGGTGTCGAAGTAATCGAGCATCTCCTCGCAGCCGTTGTCGGGCTCCACGCGGCCTCCGTACAGCACGAACGATCCGTACAGCCGATGGCGGCGGCGGAAGAGCACGCCGCGGCCGGCGAGGTAGCCGCCTGCGGAGGGCTCTTCGACGCTGGGCTGCGCATCCTCGCCTTCTGCCGCCAGCTCGTCGGCGGGATCCTGCTGGTGTCTGGGATAGGTCTGTGGGGGCGGGCTCTCGACGCCGATGCCAACGACCTCCTCGGCCGGCGGCGACACACGAAGGTACTGCCGCATCAGCACGCGCTCGGTCGCCGACAGGTACCCCACCGTCCGCACCGGATCGAGCAGCTCCCGCCACAGGGCGAAGCGCAGCGCGCGGTCGAGCCGCAAGCAGGGAAACACGACAGCACGCTCGGGTGCCGCCATCAACCCATGGACCGTCGTCGCGTGAACGAGCGAGAAGAACACGAGCGCGTCGTAGCTGCGGCTGTTGCGCTCGAGGTGATCGACGAGCCCGGGCGACCACGGGCCGAGCCGTCTCACCCACTCGAGCTCGTCTGCCCTGGCAGCGGGCGCGTCGCGCAGCCGGTCGGAAATCTGCTGAAAGGCGCCAGGGTCGTGCGGCTGGCTCACGGCAAAGCGGCGCACGATCACGCCGCGCATACGATCCGAGCCTTCCTGGTACTCGTTCTGCCACGTGTGGGCGTCGCGCGCACACGTCGTCAGGACGTCGACATCGTGGCGCTGGCTGACCTGCTCGGCCAGCAGGCGGCAGGCGAGCTCGGGACCCTCGCCGATTTCGGCACCGTAGCGCGGGGTGACGAACGCGAATCTCACGCCAGCACCTCGCGGCGGTCGGGCCGACCTTCCGGTCGGCCTCCGCGAGTGACTCGCGAGCCGAGCGCGGGACCCGACGGCGCCGACGCCACCACCGCCGCGGCGGGAGGCAGCGTTCGCTTCCGACGGGCCAGCCAGCCTGGCAACGGCTCCATGCGGTGCGATGCGGGCTCGGAGGAGAGCCTGTCGAACATCTCGAAGTACTTGCGCTCGATGATGGGCCAGCTGTAGTGGCGCGCGACGTAATCGCGGCCGTTGCGCCCGAGCGCGCGCGCGAGCTCCGCATCGGCGAGGAGCACGTCGAGAGCGCCCGCGAACTCGGCCGCGTCCTCGTAATACAGGCCCGCGTTGCTCCGCCGGCATTGCCCGAGCAGCACGTCGCAACGCGCGTTGGCCAGCACCGGTCGGCCCAGCGCCCACGCTTCGAGCGCCACCATCGAGAGGCTCTCGTAATACGAGGGCATCACGAGCGCCTCGGCGGCCGCCATGAGGTCGAACTTGTCCCGGTCGCCCACGTACCCCAGATGGCGGATCCGCGGGTGTCGTGGAATCTCGAGCACCGGCGTGCCGATGAGGGCGAGGTCCAGGGGACGTGTGGACGTCTCCGAGTATCGGATGAAGAAGTCGAACAGCTCGGCACACCCCTTGTTCGCGTCGATCCGCCCAACGTAGATGATGAACGGATTCGACAATCCGTAGGTCTGGCGGGCCCGGTCCGGCTCGACGGCTGTGGGAACGTTGGACCCGACCCCGACCACCACTCCAGACACGCCGTCATTGTCGGCCACCGCGTTGATGAGCGCACGCTCCTCGAACGAGTTGTACATGATGGCGCGAACGCCCCGAAACAGCGGCCCCAGAATGCCAAGTCCGAGCGAGGGATCGCGTTCGGCGGTCGGGACGAGCACGGCCCGATTCCCAACGGCTCCCGCGCCGTGATACGCGTGGTAGTAGCGGACGCTGAAGAGCAGCACGTAGTCGAAGCGGTGGGCCGTCCGCTTCAGCCGCGCGACGAGCGCGGGGGTCGTCGGTCCCTCGCTGTCGAGCCACGCGAGCTCGTCCTGGACCGAGTGTGCTTGAGTAAAGACACGGCGCGACCACCGATCGAACTCGCGCACGTCCCGCTCGCGCGCCACATGGAAGCGCTCCACGCGGACGCCGTTGATCGTCTCGGAGCCCTCGGGCAGATCGTTGCGCCAGGTGACGTAGTCGCGCGCGCAGGTGGTGAACACGGTGACCTCGGCGCGAGAGGACAGGCGCTCCGCGACATAGCGCGCGTGCAGCTCCGCGCCGCCCGCGATGTCGGCGCCATAGCGCTGCACCACGACCGCGAGCTTCATCCCTCGGCTCCGCTCGGGATGACCCTGAGCCGGGTCGAAGGGGTCACTGTTCTCTGGGGTCCGTATCCGGCGGACCGGGCGCCGGTTCAAGAGTGGCGCGCGGCTCTTGCGGCTCTTCCCACGCCGGAACCGGTTCGGCCTCGGACGGGGCGGCCGCCTGAGGATCCGGACTCTCGACGAGCACGTCCCCCTCGGTGGTCACCGGCGGAATCGACTCTTCCGTGCCGCCAAACTCGGGCCCGCTCTCTGCGGCGGCCGGCTCGCTGGGAAGCGTCTCGATTCCGGCCGCGGTCCAGCCAGTCACCGTTGCCTCACTCGGGGCACCGCCCCCACGGCGTCCGCGACGGCGACGACGACGACGGCGAGCGCCTTCAACGGGTTGCACGGCGGCGCCGCCTTCACCCGCCGTCTCAGCGGCCGTTGTCGGCTCTTCCCCAGCGGGCGCTTCCGCCGGTCGCGCTGCCGGCCGTGCCTGGACCGCCCGCTCGGCGGGCCGTCCGGCTGGCGCAGGCTCCTCGGCTCTGAGCGCCCGCCCTTCGATGCCCCGGACCCGCCGCTCGTTGAAGTCCACCTTCGCCGACAGCGACTCGACCTGTCCCGACAGCGCCTGCAGCTCGAGGCTCACGCGGGAGACTTCGGTGACCAGCCGCTGCACGATCTCGTAGTGCAGCGCGTTCCACTCGGTCTGCCGGCGGTCGCGCTCCGCGTCGCGCCGGGCGGCTTCCACGTTCAGCCTCGCCTGTGTGGCGAGCGCCCGCGCCACGGGCGTGGGGTTGAAGAACAGCTTGAGCACCGGATTGAGCAGGCGTCGAATCAATCGAAGCACGCCGCGATGCGATGCGTAGACCGTCTGCTCATCGAACGAGTACGCCGGTTCGATGCTTGCCTCGGAGCCTTCGGGCGGCGTGGCGGCCGCGCGGCGCATCCCCTCGAGCAGCGCGGGCTTGAGCGCGCGCGCGTCGAGGATCGCTTCGAGGCGTCTGGCGGCCAGCTCCTGGATCTGCTGGACCGACAGGTCCACGCCGTGACGCTGTGCGATGCGTGCGCGGATCTCGCGCATGATCTGTTCGACGTCGACGTTGTTCCGGCCTGCGTCTGGTGCCTGGGACGTCGGCGTCCGGCGGTCGAAGCCGCGGCGGTCGGGGCCGCGGCGGCCCCGCGGGAAGTGCCCGCGGCGCCTCTCCTGGTTCTGATCCATTGGCGTCAATACTTTCTGAACAGCGCACCCCACTCCGTCCGCATGAACTCCCGAATCCGGGACTGGCCGATCGTCGGGTACCACAGCAGGTCGTGGTACACGTTCGATGCCACCGGCGCCCAGACCATGAGGGGCGAGTGCAGCAGCAGCCGTTCGAGGGGGCGCAGGAATCCTTTGCGGATCATCTGGTCGCCCCAGATCACCATCGAGCGGCGCGTCTCGAAATGGAAGTTCTCCCCCGACACGTCGTCGCCCACGAGCTCGATCTCGCGCGGGTCGGCGATGCCGAGCCCGCGCTCGTGCGCCATCCGCAGAAAGGGGATGGCCAGCGGGTCGAAGCCCATCAATCGCGCGGAGATGGCGTCGACGGCCACCGAGTCCTCTGCCGCGAGGATGAGGTTCTTGACCTTCGGAATCATCGTGCGGGGACCGGCGCCGTCGCCCGCCACCGTGCCGTCTGTGACCGTGAACACCGCCGGATGCAGTTCACGCTGCATGTAGAGCAGATCGACCAGCACCTCGTGCATGTACTTGTGCGCGTAGTGCCTGACCTCCTTCAGCAGCCCGCCGAAGGAGTTCTTCACGGAGCCTGTCATCACCGCGTGCCCGTGGGTCTTGACCGTGGGCAGGTGCAGGATCTGCTTCCCAGGATAGAGCGCTGGGATCTGAATCCCCTCAGGAAAGATCTCGTTGAGCTTCAGCAGAGGGCTCTTGAACCGGTAGACCTGCCACTCCACCTCCGGCAGCGGCGTGAACGTGAGGCCATGCCGCGCGAGCACGGGTTCCCACCGATTGTTGCGGCACCCGTCGCGCGGGTTGGTCACGACGGTCTTGTTCTCGATCGGGATGAGGCGGTCGCGCCGAAAGCCGTCGGCGAGCATCTTGGCCAGGACGCCGTCCACCTGCCAGGGCTGCGAGGAGCACGAGGGGAAGTACTTGGTCCACGACAGGTTCAGCTTGATGAGGGTGTCGCGGTCGCGCGAGAGCGTGTCGCGGTACCCGGCCAGATCCATCACCCGCGCATAGTCCTGGATCACCCGGTCCGGCCGCGTGCGGACGACGGCCACACGGGCCGTGCGGGACTTCGAGGACTGGACGGGTGAGGCCGGGGCTTCGGTGACGACAGGCATGCCTACCCCCAGTTTATCGGCCCAACGGCGAGTACATCAGCACCATGACGCCGCCCGCCCAGAGGGCCACGCAGGCGAGCAGGGGCCGATCGGTCAGCAGCGTGGCGGCCGGGCTCCCCCCGCCACGCTTCTGGTGCACCAGATAGAGATAGCGGAAGATCCCGTACAGGACAAAGGGGATGGTCGCCCCCAGCCGCGTGGTCCCGAGCCGCTGAGCCGTATCGGGGCTGGTGGCATACACGCTGTAGGCGATCAGCGTCGAGGCCGTCACGACGGCGATCATCTGGTCGAGCAGGTAGGGGCTGTACTCTTCCAGGATACGGCGGTGGTCGATGGCGTCGTTCCCGAGGAGCAGCAGCTCGTGGCGGCGCTTGCTCAGGGCCAGGAACAGGGCCAGCAGCGTCGTGCACACCAGAAGCCACACGCCGATAGGCACCGCGACCGCCACGGCACCGGCCACGGCGCGGAGCACGAAGCCGGCGGCGATCGTCAGCACGTCGACGATCACGACGTGCTTGAGCGCGAAAGAGTAGGCGAGCAGCAGGAGCACGTACCCGAGGGCGACGATCCCGAAGTCGCCCCCGATCAGAAATGCCGCGGCCACGCCGCCGCCGCCGATTGCGGCGGCCGCCGTGAGGGCTGTGCCGACCGCGAGCCGACCCGACGCGATGGGGCGCATCGCCTTCAGCGGATGGCGGCGATCCACCTCCCGGTCGGCGACGTCGTTGAGCAGGTACACGGCACCCGACAGCGCGCAGAAGATCGCGAAGGCTGCCACGGCCACCAGGACGGCCCCTCCGTCCAGCAGGCGCCCGCCGAAGATCAACCCCGCGAACACGAACAGGTTCTTCGTCCACTGCTCGGGGCGGAGCGACGCGAGAAGGAGCGTCGGCGTGGAGCGCGCCATCGGCCGCGCGGCGCCGACCGCGTCAGACGTTGGCCGACGAGGAGAAGCTTCGGACGGCGTCGGCTTCGTTGTCGTAGGTCTCGAAGACGGTCAGCAGCTTCGTAATCGACAGCAGATCCGTGATGCGCTTGGTCAGGCTGAGGAGCTTCAGGCTGCCCCCCTGCCGGCTGACGGTCGTGTAGGTCCGCACGATCTCGCCCAGACCGGCGCTGTCGATGTAGGGGACGGCCTCGAGATTGAGGATGAGCTTCTTGCGGCCCTGCAACACGAGGCTGTTGATCTTGTCCTTCAGGATCTCGTCACCCTCCCCCAGCGTCATCTTGCCCTTCAGGTCCAGAATGGTGACGTCACCCGCCGAACGTTCCTCGATCTGCATACCTCTCCTCTATCCCTCGTGTTCGATGATGATGAGGTGGCGCGGCCGCGACGGCCGAAATCAGACGCCGCCGGCCCCCGCAAACTTCCGCTGCTGGAAGCACTCTTTGCAAAAGACCGGGCGCCCTTGTGTGGGACGGAAGGGCACCGTGGTTTCCTTGCCGCATGCCGAGCAGGTGGTCTGGGTTTCGACACGCTCACGCATGGTCGGCCCCGAAGTCGCCCGGTTCGCCCGCTTGGCCTTGCACGTCTTGCAGCGCTTCGGCTCGTTCTTGAACTGCTTGTCCGCGAAGAAGAGCTGCTCACCGGCCGTCCAGATGAACTCCGCCCCGCAGTCCACGCACCTCAGGGTCTTGTCTTGGAACTCCATCGGTCGCCACCTCGTGCTCGCGCGTCCCCGTCCGGCGCGCTACTCGGTCTCGCGCCGGAGCTTCTTACGGTTCCGCTTCCGTGCCAGGGCCTGTTTGGCCCGACGTTTGTCACCCGGCTTCAGATAGAAAGAATGCTTCTTGATGTCCTTGATGATGTCTTCCTGCTGAACCTTTCGCTTGAAGCGGCGGAGGGCGCTCTCAATCGACTCGCCTTCCTGAATCTTGACTTCAGCCACGCCTCGAAACACCCCCTCATGCACCTGGCGGCTCCCAGTGATCGCCCGTTGAAAAGTGCCGAATATGCTAGGCTATCACAGGCAGGCGCGGATTCTAGGCGCAAACGCCGCCACGGTCAACGAAATAGTCGCTCCTGGTCCCCATCATGCAGAGCCGGCTCTAAGGGTATGCAGGGCTGGCCTTTACGCCGGGGACTGCTTCCATGAAGATCCTCGTCGTCGGCAGCGGTGCCCGCGAGCACGCCATCGCCTGGAAGCTGGCGCGCGAGCGGGACGTGTCCGAGGTGCTGTGCGCCCCGGGCAACCCGGGGATCGCCGCCTGCGCGCGGTGCGTGCCCGCCAACGTCGGCCCCCCCGAGGAGGTGCTCGCGGTCGCCCAGCGCGAGGCCGTGGACCTGACGGTGGTGGGCCCCGAGCTGCCGCTCAGTCTCGGGATCGTCGACCTGTTCCTGTCGCGCGGCCTCGCGATTGCCGGACCCACCAGGGCGGCAGCCTCGCTCGAATCGAGCAAGGCATTTGCCAAGGAGCTCATGGCGCGGCATCGCGTGCCCACCGCGCGCTTTCGCGTGTGCGAGTCGGTGGGGGCGGCGTGCGCCGCCATCGCGAGCGGCGAGTTCGCGTTTCCCGTCGTCGTCAAAGCCGACGGCCTCGCGGCGGGCAAGGGGGTCGTCATCGCCGACGGCCGCGCGGCCGCCGAAGCCGCGGTGCGGGCGGCCATGGTCGAAGGGCGGTTCGGCGCGTCCGGTGAGCGCATCGTGCTCGAGGAGTTCCTCGTCGGCCATGAGGCGTCGTACTTCGTGCTCGCCGACGGCACTGCGTTCGCGACGCTGTCCTCCGCGCAGGATCACAAGCGCATCTTCGACGACGACCGCGGGGCGAACACGGGAGGCATGGGCGCGTTCGCCCCCAGTCCACTGATGACTCCCGAGACCGAGCGCCAGGTGATCGATCGGATCGTGCGTCCCGTGCTGCAGGGGATGGAGCAGGAGGGGCGACCTTTCCGCGGCTTCCTCTATGTAGGGCTGATGCTGACTGCGGAAGGCCCGAAGGTCGTCGAGTTCAACGTGCGCTTCGGTGACCCGGAGGCGCAGGTCATCCTGCCGATGCTCGACGAGGATCTCTCGTGGCTGCTCGGCGCCGCGGCCACCGGCGCCCTGCCGTCGCGGCCCGCGCGGTTTCGAGAGGAGCCGCATGTCGGCGTGGTGCTGGCGTCGGCCGGCTATCCGGAGGTGACGGAGACGGGGAAGGTCATCACGGGGATTGACGAGGCCGCCGGCGTACCCGGGGCGCTCGTGTTTCATGCGGGCACGGCCCGGCGAGATGGACACCTCGTCACCGCCGGGGGCCGTGTGCTCACGATCGTCGGGAGAGGCCCGACCTACCGCGACGCCATCGACGTCGCCTATCGTGCCGCCTCGCACGTCCGCTTCGAGGGGATGCAGTACCGGCGCGATATCGGACGGAAGGCGCTGGCCACATGAAGTACGCTATGGCCAAGAAACGCAAGACCACGCGGCGGAAAGAGACGGCGCCCGGATCCGCCGGGCTCTCGACGCAGCAGGTGTGCGAGGTCGATCCGCGCGCCCGCGATCTGACCTCTCAGGTCGAGGCCGACGGCGGCACGGTGCTCGGGTCCTACAGCGATCCGTTTGGAGGCACGTGCGTGCTGGTGGTGGCCCTGCCGATCGATCGCGTGGAACCGACGCCGTACCAGCGCGACCCCTCTGACGCGCACGTCAAGCGGCTCATGACCGTCATCGAGAAGGTCGGCCGGTTCCTCGATCCCATCGTCGTCATTCGACACGACGGGCGGTACTGGACGCCCAACGGCAATCACCGGCTGCAGGCGATGAAGAAGCTCGGCGCGCGCAGCATCACCGGGCTGCTCGTGCCGGAGCCGGAGGTGGCCTTCAAGATTCTGGCGCTGAACACCGAGAAGGCGCACAACGTCAAGGAAAAGTCGCTCGAGACGATCCGCATGGCGCGGGCGATGGCCGAGCAGAAGGCGGGAAGCGAGGCCGACTGGGCCTTCGAGTTCGAGCAGGCGCCGTACCTGACGTTGGGCGCGGCGTACGAGCAGCGCCGCAGCCTCAGCGGCGGGGCCTACCATCCGGTGCTGCGGCGGATCGACGACTTCCTCGACGAGCCGATGGCGAAGGCGCTCAAGGAGCGCGAGCGCCGCGCCGCCAAGGTTCTGAACCTGGACGATGCCGTGTCGAAGGTCGTGGCGGCGCTCAAGGCCAAGGGGCTGACCAGTCCCTACCTCAAGCCGTTCGTCGTCGCCCGCGTCAATCCCATCCGTTTCTCGAAGGCGACGGAATTCGACTTCGACGAGGTCATGGACAAGATGCTCGCGTCGGCCGGAAAGTTCAACGTGGATCGGGTGAAGCAGGAAGATGTGGCGAAGATCGGCGGCGGCGCGCCGCCGGAAGAGTAGCCACCCAGCAACCTAGCCACCCATGAGCAGCGCCATCTGCTGCGCCGCCGACTTCTTGGTCCCCCCCTCGACAATCAGCTGCCCGCAGGCGGCGCGGATGTCGCGGCCGCGGCTCTTCCGCACCATCACCGTGAGGTGCCGATCCGCCAGGATCTGCACGAAGCGGTCGACGCGCTCGTCCGACGGCCGCCGGTACGGAATGCCCGGTGAGGGATTGAGCGGAATCAGGTTCACCTTCGACTTGATGCCCGAGAGCAGCTTCGCGAGCCGGCGGGCATCCTCTGGCGTGTCGTTGACACCCTCGAGCAGCACATACTCGAAGGTGATGCGGCTGCGCTTTCTGAGAGGGAAGCGGCGACAGGCGTCGAGGATGGCGGCCAGCGGGTACTTGCGGTTGGGCGGCACGACGGCCGAGCGTTGCTCGTCGGTCGTGGCATGGAGCGAGACCGCGAGGTTCGGCATCAGCGGCTCCCGCGCCAGCCGCTCGAGGCCTGGCACGATGCCCACGGTCGACAGCGTCACGCGCCGCGGAGACACCGCGAGGCCCTGCTCGGCGTGCAGCATCCGAAGGGCCTTCATCGTGTGCTCGTAGTTGTGCAGCGGCTCTCCCATCCCCATCAGCACGATGTTGAACGGAGACTCCAGCAGCCCGGTGGCCGCGGCCAGCACCCTGACCTGTCCCACGATCTCGCCCGCCGTCAGATGCCGGACCAGCCCCATCTTGCCGGTCAGGCAGAAGCCGCACGCCATCGCGCACCCTACCTGCGTAGAAATGCAGAACGTCATGGATGGGGTGTCGGGGATGAACACGGCCTCGATGCGCCGTCCGTCGGCCAGCTCGAGCATGAGCTTGCGGGTGCCGTCGAGCGAGCGATGATCGGCTACGACCTGCGGCGTGTTGAGCACGAACGCCGAAGGGAGGCGCTCCCGCATGGACCGGGGCAGGTCCGTCATCCGCTCGAAGTCGGTGACGCCCCGCTTCTGGATCCAGCGGTACAGCTGGCGGGCGTGAAAGCGCTCGAAGCCGCGGGCCTCGAGAGCCGCTTCCAGCTCGCCAAGGTCGAGCTCCGCCAGATCGGGTCGCATCTTCATATGTCTCGCATTTTCTGAGAGATGCGAGCAGTCGATTGTAGCGCGGCGCGGCGAATTGCGAGGGCCGCCGCACGCGTGGTATCATAACGATGTTCTTCTAATTCCCTGTCTGTCAACGGTTTGCGGTGACAGACGCGGCCCGGCGCTACGCCGTTCCACCGTCCAGTGACACAACCGACGATCGTCCGCGACGTGCTGCCCAACGGGCTCCGCCTCCTCACCGAGCGGATGCCGCACGTACGCTCGGTGAGCATCGGCGTATGGCTGGCGCGGGGCTCGCGTCACGAGCCGCCAGCGCAGAGCGGCATCGCGCACTTCGTCGAGCACATGCTCTTCAAGGGCACGACGACGCGCAGCGCCGAAGATATCGCTCAGACGATCGACTCGATCGGCGGCCAGATGGACGCGTTCACGGCCAAGGAGTACGCAAGCTACTACATCAAGGTGCTCGACGAGCACCTCCCGCTGGCCGTCGACGTGCTGGCCGACATCGTGATGCGTCCGGCGTTCGACGCGCTCGACATCGAGCGCGAGAAGAAGGTCGTCCTCGAGGAGATCAAGATGGTCGAGGACACCCCGGACGACCTCGTCCACGAGCTGTTCACCGAGCACTTCTGGCAGAACCATCCGCTGGGGCGGCCAATCCTCGGCAGCAGGGATACCGTGGAAGCGCTCGACGCCGACGGGCTGCGCGACTACTTCGGCCGGGCCTACGTGGCGCCGCACCTGATCGTGGCGGCCGTGGGCAACGTCGAGCACGAACGGGTGCGCGACCTGGTGACGCGCGCTTTCGAGGGGCTGCCCGTCGACGGCGTGCCGCTGGTCGAGCAGCCGCCCCGCGTGGTTCCGGCGATCGTCATCCGCAACAAGGAGCTGGAGCAGAGCCACGTCTGCCTCGGGACGAGCAGCTATCGGCAGGACCATGCCGATCGGTATGCCAGCTACGTCCTGAACACCGTGCTCGGGGGGTCGATGAGCTCCCGCCTCTTCCAGAACGTGCGCGAGAAGCGGGGACTGGCCTACGCCGTGTTCAGCGGGTTGAGCGCGTACCGCGATGCCGGCTCGATGACGGTGTACGCGGGGTGCGCCAACGACGCGGTGAGCGAGCTGATCGACGTCGTCATCGCCGAGATCCGTCGCCTGAAGGACGAGCCGATGCCCGATTCGGAGCTTCGGCGCGCCAAGGATCACCTCAAGGGCAGTCTCATGCTGAACCTGGAGAGCACCTCCAGCCGCATGTCGCACCTGGCCCGCCAGGAGATCTACTTCGATCGGCAGTTCGGGCTCGACGAGACGCTCGAAGGCGTGGAGCGCGTGTCGGTCGACGACGTGCAGCGTGTGTCGCGGGAGTTGTTTGCGAACGGGGCGCTGGCCGCGACGGTGCTGGGCGCCGTCGACGGGCTGGAAGTGCCACCAGACAAGCTATCGCTCGGATGATTCAACGGTACACGCACCCCGAGATGGGTCGCATCTGGAGCGACCAGCGGAAGTACGAGACCTGGCTCCAGGTCGAGGTTGCCGCGGTCGACGCGATGGCCCGCGCGGGCATCGTGCCGGCCGAGGCGGCCCGCGACATCCGCGAGCGCGGCGCGTTCGACATCGGCCGGATCGAGGAGATCGAACAGGTCGTTCAGCACGATGTCATCGCGTTCACCACCGCCGTCGCCGAGCGGGTGGGCCCATCCGCCCGCTGGCTGCACTTCGGCCTCACCTCCTCCGACGTTATCGACACGGCGCTGGCGCTGCAGATGCGCGAGGCCTGCGACCTCATCCTGGAAGGGCTCGATGGTCTGACGCAGGCCGTGCGCCTGCGCGCCGAGGAGCACCGCCGGACGCCGATGGTCGGCCGGACGCACGGCGTCCACGCCGAGCCGATGACGTTCGGGCTGAAGCTGGCGCTCTGGTCCGCCGAGCTCGGCCGCGACGTCGCCCGGATCCGCCGCGCGCGCGAGGTCGTCTCGATGGGCAAGCTCTCGGGTGCCGTGGGCACGTTCGCGCACCTGCCGCCGTCCATCGAGGCGGACGTCTGCCGGACGCTGGGGCTTCAGCCGGCGCCCGTCTCTTCGCAGATCGTTCAGCGCGATCGGCATGCCGAGCTGCTGGCGACGCTGGCCATCACCGGCTCCTCGATCGAGAAGTTCGCGCTCGAGATCCGGGGCCTGCAGAAGACGGAGATCGGCGAGGTCGAGGAGCCCTTCGCCACGGGACAGAAGGGGTCGTCGGCGATGCCGCACAAGCGCAATCCGATTGGATGCGAGCAGCTGGTGGGGCTCGCCCGGCTGCTGCGCGCCAACGCGGGTGCGGCGCTCGAGAACAACGCCCTCTGGCACGAGCGCGACATCTCGCATTCCTCCGTTGAGCGGGTGATCCTGCCCGACAGCTTCATCGTCCTGGATCACATGCTGCGGCGGTTCACGCGGATCGTGAGCGGGATGGTCGTCTACCCCGAGCGGATGCGCGAGAACCTGGAGCGATCGGGGGGCGTGGTCTTTTCGGGGACGGTGCTGCTGGAGCTCGCGCGGCGGGGCGTCTCGCGCGAGCAGGCCTACGAGTGGGTCCAGCGCAACGCGATGCGGGCGTTCGCCGAGCGGCGTCACTTCAAGACGCTGCTGCTGGCCGACCCAGACGTGACGCGCGTCCTGTCGCCCGCCGAGATCGACCGCGCGTTCGATCTCGATGACCAGCTCAGGCACGTCGATCGTGTGTTCGACCGCGTCTTTCAAGAGGTGACCGTGTGATGCGCGCGCGTGTCTTCGTGACTCTCAAACCCTCCGTCTTCGATCCGCAGGGCACCACGGTGGCCGACGCCCTGCACACCCTCGGGTATGCGGCGGTCAGGAACGTGCGTCAGGGCAAGTACTTCGAGCTCGACATCGACGCACAGACGGCCGAGGACGCGCGAAAGCTGGCATCGGAGGCCGCCGACAAGCTGCTCGCGAACCCGGTCATCGAAAGCTACCGCATCGAGGTGGGCAACGCATGAAATTCGCCGTCGTCGTCTTTCCGGGATCCAACTGCGATCACGACGCGTACTACGCGGTCGAGCACGTGCTCGGCCAGGAGGCGGCCTTCGTCTGGCACAAGGACACCAGCCTTGGCGGCGCCGATGTCGTGGTGTTGCCTGGCGGCTTCGCGCACGGCGACTACCTGCGGACGGGAGCGATCGCGCGCTTCTCGCCGATCATGCAGGCGGTGCAGGCGTTCGCCGACGCTGGCGGACCGGTCCTCGGCATCTGCAACGGCTTCCAGGTGCTGCTCGAGGCGGGCCTGCTGCCCGGGGCCATGCTCCGCAATCGCAGCGTGAAGTTCCAGTGCGAGCACGTCTTCGTCAGGGTGGAGCAGACCCACACGCCGTTCACGATGGCCTGCCGCCAGGGTCAGGTGCTCCGTATTCCGATCGCCCACGGCGAGGGGAACTATTACGCGGAGCCCGCCGTCGTCGAGCGGCTCGAGCAGAATCGCCAGGTCGTCTTCAGGTACACCACCGCGGCCGGCGAGGTCACCGACGCGGCCAATCCGAACGGCTCGGTCCACAATATTGCCGGCCTCTGCAACGAGCGGCGCAACGTCGTCGGCCTGATGCCTCATCCCGAGCGTGCCTGTGAGCTGGCGGTGGGAAGCGCCGACGGCCTGCTGCTGTTCGACTCGGTCGTCAGGGCCCTGACGCAGGGTGTCCTCGCCACCGCGCGATGACCGCCATCGAGCAGGCCATCGCGCAGCACGGCCTCACGCGCGAGGAATATCAGCGCATTGTCGAGCGGCTCGGGCGCGAGCCGACCCTCACCGAGCTCGGGATCTTCTCCGTGATGTGGTCGGAGCACTGCAGCTACAAGAGCTCACGCGTGCATCTCAGGACGTTGCCGACCACCGGCAAGCGTGTTCTGCAAGGACCTGGAGAGAACGCGGGGGCCGTCGACATCGGCGACGGCCTTGCCGCGGTCTTCAAGATCGAGTCCCATAATCACCCTTCGTTCATCGAGCCCTATCAGGGCGCCGCGACGGGCGTCGGCGGGATCATCCGGGACATCTTCACGATGGGAGCCCGGCCCATCGCGCTGCTGAACTCGCTGCGGTTCGGGCCGCTCGACGATCCGCTGGTCCGCCGCACGTTCGCGGGCGTCGTGGCTGGCATTGCGGGCTACGGCAACAGCATCGGCATCCCCACCGTGGGCGGCGAGATTGCCTTCGACGAGAGCTATACGGGCAATCCGCTCGTCAACGTCTTCTGTCTCGGCATCGCCCGGGCGGACGAGATCGTCAGGGGCGTCGCCTCGGGCGCGGGCAACGCCGTGTACTACGTCGGCGCCAAGACGGGACGCGACGGCATCCACGGCGCGACGATGGCCTCGGCGGAGTTCGACGAGAGGTCGGCGGAGAAGCGGCCGGCGGTGCAGGTTGGCGATCCGTTCATGGAAAAGCTGCTCCTCGAAGCCTGCCTCGAGGTGATGAAGACCGGCGCGCTCGTTGGCATCCAGGACATGGGCGCGGCGGGGCTCACCTGCTCGACGTGCGAGATGGGGTCCCGCGGCGGGGCGGGCGTCGAGATCGACGTCTCGCTCGTGCCGCAGCGCGAGAGCGGCATGACGCCCTACGAGATCATGCTCTCCGAGTCGCAGGAGCGAATGCTGCTGGTCGTCAGGCAGGGCCGCGAAGCCGAGGTCGAGCGGATCTTCGACAAGTGGGACCTGCATGCCGTGCGGATCGGCACGGTGACGACCGACGGCCGCCTTCGCGTCAGGGACCACGGCAGCCTGATGGCCGAAATCCCGAATGCGGCGCTGACCGACGAGGCGCCCGTGTACCACCGTCCGATGGCTCGGCCGCGCTATCTGGACGAGGCGCAGCAGCTCTCGCTGGCGGCGCTTGGCGCGCCGGCACCGCCGAAGGAAGTGTTCCTGCGGCTGCTGGCGTCGCCAGGCGTGGCGAGCAAGCGCTGGGTCTACCGGCAGTACGACCACATGGTGCGCACCAACACATTGGTCGTCCCAGGGATGGGCGCCGGGGTCGTGCGGATCAAGGGCACCACGCGCGCACTCGCCCTCTCGCTCGACGGCAACGGGCGATTCGCCTATCTCGATCCCTTCGCAGGCGCGCAGCTCGCGGTGGCGGAGGCCGCGCGCAACGTGGCCTGCGCGGGCGGCCAGCCCATCGGGGCGACCAACTGCCTCAACTTCGGCAACCCCGAGCGGGCCGAGATCATGTGGCAGTTCGCCCGCGCGGTCGAGGGGATGGGCGCTGCCTGCCGAGCGCTCGAGATTCCGATTACCGGCGGCAACGTCTCCCTCTATAACGAGACCGACGGCCGCGCGGTGCTGCCGACGCCGGTCATCGGCGTGGTCGGCCTCCTCGAACAGGCCGAGCACGCGGTACGGCGAGCCTTCCGCACCGAAGGTGACGCTATCGTGCTGCTCGGCGAGGCGCGCGCCGAGCTGGGGGGCAGCGAGTACGTGAAGGTGATGCACGGGCTCGTGCGGGGCGTCCCGCCTGTGCTCGACCTGGCACGTGAGGCGGCGCTGCAGCGAGTGCTGATCGAGGGTGCCTCCAGCGGCGTGATCCGGTCGGCGCACGATTGTGCCGAAGGCGGGCTCGCGGTCACGCTCGCGGAGTGCTGCTTCGATACCGGCCTGGGCGCCGACGTCCGCGTGCCCGCGTTGGAAGCGGCCGTCGCCGATTACGCGGACGTGGCCGCCCTCTTCGGCGAGTCGGCGTCTCGCGTGGTGGTCGCCGTGAGCGCCGAGCGCACGGCTGAGCTGCTGGCCCTCGCAGCGCGCGAGGGCGTGCCCGCCGAGGTGATCGGCCGTGTCGGAGGAGAACGCATTCATCTGGCTGTGTCGGGCCGGACCGTGGTGGATGAGCGGCTGGCCGACGCCGAGCGCGTCTGGTCGAGCGGGATCGATCGCTATTTCGAGCGCCAGCAGGCGATCGCGTGACGTACACTACAGGGGCCGACCTGAAGGTCGGCCCCTACAATCCGAATGTGTAGGGGCGGACCTTTAGGTCCGCCCGATGGGAATCATGTTCGACAAGTTTCGCGACGAGTGCGGCGTGTTCGGGATCTTCGGGCACCCCGAGGCGGCCAACCTCGCGTATCTCGGCCTTTACGCCCTGCAGCATCGCGGGCAGGAGAGCGCGGGGATCGTAGCCTCCGACGGCGTCCAGCTGCGCCACCGGAAGGCCATGGGCTACGTGCACGAGGCGTTCGACGCCGACGCGCTCGCGAAGCTGCCAGGGACGATGGCCATTGGACACGTCCGGTACTCCACGGCCGGCGAGAGCAAGCTCTCCAACGCGCAGCCGATCGTCATCGACAGCATCCACGGACAGTTCGCGATCGGACACAACGGGAACCTCGTCAACGCGGGTGAAGTGCGCGACGCCCTGGTGCGCGAGGGCGCGATCTTCCAGACCAACAGCGACACCGAGGTGGTGGTCCACCTGTTTGCGCGATCCCGCGCGGGCGGGATCGAGGCGGCCATCGCGGAGGCCATCTCCCAGGTGCGTGGGGCGTTTTCGTTCGTGATGCTGACGAAGGACCGCGTGATTGGCGTCCGGGATCCGCATGGCTTCCGGCCGCTGGCCCTCGGGCGCCTGGGCGACGCCTGGGTGATCTGCTCGGAAACGTGCGCGCTCGATCTGATCAACGCGAGCTACGTGCGGGACGTGGAGCCAGGCGAGGTCGTGATTGCGAGCGCCGCCGGCCTGAAGTCGATCAAGCCGTTCGCGCCGGCCCCGCTGGCGCAGTGCGTGTTCGAGCACGTCTATTTCGCCCGTCCGGACAGCTACGTGTTCGGCGAGAGCGTCAACGAGGTGCGCACCGACCTGGGCCGGCGTCTGGCTCGCGAGTGCCCGGCCGAGGCGGACGTCGTCGTCCCGATTCCCGACTCGGGCGTCTGCGCCGCCGTCGGCTACGCCGACGCCTCGGGGATTCCCATGCGGATGGGGCTGATCCGCAATCACTACGTGGGGCGGACGTTCATCGAGCCGCAGCAGTCGATCCGCCATTTCGGCGTGCGGGTGAAGCTGAATCCCGTGCGCAGCATCATCGCCGGCCGGCGCGTGGTGCTGGTCGACGATTCCATCGTGCGAGGCACGACGAGCCGGAAGATCGTGCGGATGGTGCGGGGCGCAGGGGCGAAGGAAGTGCACATGCGCATCAGCTGTCCGCCCACGATCTCCCCGTGCTTCTACGGCGTCGATACGCCACGCCGGTCCGAGCTGATCGCGGCGACCCACACGCTGGAACAGATCCGGAAGTATCTGGACGCCGACAGTCTGGGATATCTGAGCCTGGAGGGGCTGACGGCGGGTGTGCGGGGCGGGCGCTCGAGGTACTGCACGTCCTGCTATACCGGCGTCTATCCCGTGGCGTTTCCGCGCGATGAGGCCGCCTACCTGCAATTGGCGCTCAAGCTGAACGGCGAAGCCTCGACCCCTGAGCGCGCGCCGGCGATCCCGCAGTCCGAGCTCGAAAACGATCCAGTCGCGAGCTGACGCCGTGACGGCACGCCTGAGTCGCGCCATCGTCCGCGGATTTCTCGTGGCCTCGCTGACCGCGTCTGCGGTCACGGGGCAGGAGCGCCCCGCGCCCGACGTACCGCGGACCATCGCGCTGCTGTCCGCGTTCGACTACTCCACGCGGATGAACGCCGCGCGGACGCTGCGGCGACTGCCGCCCGCCGAGGTGGTGCCTGCCCTTGCCCAGGCGGTCCGTGCACATTCCGACCAGTTCGTCCGGCACCGCGCGCTGGTCCTCCTCACGTCCTTCAACGATCGCGGCACGCCGGACCTCATGCGCGGGCTCCTCTCGGACCGCAACGACCGCGTGCGGGAAACGGCCTATCGCTGGTTCGAGCAGCACCCGGATCGGCTGCTGGCTCCGACGCTGCTCGCTGCGCTCGAGACGGAGCAGGCCGAGTTCGTACGTCCTGCCCTGATCCGCGCGCTTGCGGCGCTCGGCCACGACACGCAGGTGCAGCGTGCACTGGTGGCGGAGGCGGGCCGCGGGCTGGATTTCTTTCGCAGCGCGGTGATCGAGGCGTTGGGCGTCCACCGCGCCACGTACGCCTTCGACGCCATCGTCCCGATTGCCCGGATGGAAGGCTCGCTCCAGGATGACGCCGTGCTGGCGCTCGGACGGATGGGAGACCGCCGCGCCCTCGAGATCCTGTCTTCGCTGACCGATCCAAGCTTGGAGCTCGTTCCGGCCATTCATGCCGCGCAGTGCCTGCTCGAGGATGCCTGTGCCGTGCACGTCGGCGTGCTGGTGGATACGGCCCGGAGCCGCGCGGCGAGCGCGAATGTGACGCGAGCCGCCGTTGCGGCGCTGGGTGTCGTGGTGTCGCAGGGCCACGCAGGCGCCACCGATGCGCTGGTGGCGCTGGCAAACGATGCAACCGGGCGCCTCGAGGACGATGTCGCGCTGGCGTTTTCGGGCGCCGCCCTCCGCGTTCCGGATCATGTGATTGGTTGGCTCGCCCGTACGGCTGATCCGGTGAGAAGCCGCGCGTTCGCGCTGCTCCGCGCGGGATTCGAGGCGCTCGAAGAGGACTTCGCCGAGGAGCGGTTCTTTGCGGCCGCTCGCGCCGCATACTGGAGCGAGGCGGAAGGCTCGGTGACCCGCACCGTCACGGCCCGGCTCATCGACACTCTCGAGTTCTGATGGACTACAAGACGGCGGGGGTGGACATCGACGCGGGCCACGAGACCGTCCGCCGGATACGGGCGCTGGCGCGCTCCACGTTCACTCCAGGCGTCCTGTCCGACATCGGGTCCTTCGGAGGGCTCTTTCAGCTCGAGCCCGGCCGCTACCGCGACCCGGTGCTGGTTTCGAGCGCCGATGGCGTCGGGACGAAGCTGAAGGTGGCTTTTCTCGCGGGCCGTCACGATACTGTCGGGGTCGACCTCGTCAACCACTGCGTCAACGACGTCCTCGTTCAGGGCGCGCAGCCGCTGTTCTTCCTGGACTACCTGGCGACCGGCCGCCTTGCTCCCGACGTGGCGGAAGCCGTCGTCGCGGGGATTGCTGCTGCGTGCCGCGACAATGGCTGCGCCCTGCTGGGCGGCGAGACCGCCGAGATGCCTGGTTTCTATGCGGATGGCGAGTACGACCTGGCTGGCTTCATCGTGGGCGTCGTGGACCGGGAGCGCCTGGTCAGCGGACGGACGATCGCGGTCGGGGACGTGCTCGTCGGCCTGCCTTCGTCCGGGCTCCACACGAACGGGTATTCGCTGGCGCGGCGGATCGTCTTCGATCAGCTGAAGCTTCGCGTGGACAGCTACGTGCCCGAGCTTCGGCGGGCCGTCGGAGACGCGTTGCTCGAGCCGCACCGGTCGTACCTGCCGCTCGTCGGGCCGCTGCTCGACGGCGGCCGCATCAAGGCGATGGCGCATATCACAGGCGGCGGCATCACGGACAATCTTCCCCGAGTACTGCCGCACGGGACCGCTGCCGTGGTCGACGTGGCGGCTTGGGAGGTGCCCGCCGTGTTTCAGTGGCTGCAGCAGCACGGGAGTGTGCCGATGGACGACATGCTGCGCACCTTCAACATGGGCCTGGGCCTGGTTGTCGTGACGGCCCGCGATCAGTCCGAGCCGCTCATCGAGGAGCTGGCGGCGCGCGGCGGCCGCGACGCGCGCGTCGTCGGCGAGATCGTCCCTGGCGAGCCGCCGTTGGTCAGCTACGTCAATCTGCCGTGAATCGGCGACTGGGCATCCTCATCTCCGGCCGAGGCAGCAATCTCCAGGCGCTCGTCGATGCCACGCGGGACGGTCGTCTCGACGCGACCGTTGCGCTGGTGATCTCGAACCGGGAGGACGCGGCCGGCCTCGAGCGGGCGCGTCGCGCGGGGCTCGAGGCAATTTGTGTCAGCCACCGCGGATGGCCCTCACGCGACGATCACGATCGCGCGCTCGTCCGGGAGCTCCGCGCGCGCGATGTCGGCCTCGCGTGCCTTGCGGGCTACATGCGGCTGGTGGGCGCGCCGCTGCTCGAGGCGTTTCCGAACGCGATCCTGAACATTCACCCCTCGCTGTTGCCCGCCTTCCCGGGCTTCGACGCCCAGCGGCAGGCCGTCGAACACGGGGTCAAGGTCAGCGGCGTCACCGTGCACTTCGTGACGCCCGAGCTCGACGGCGGTCCGATCGTCCTGCAGCGGACGGTGCCAGTCCTGGACGACGACACCGGCGATGCGCTGGCCGCCCGCATCCTCGAAGAGGAACATCGCGCCTACCCCGAAGCCGTGAAGATCGTGCTGGATGGCGGATGGCGAATCGAGGGACGGCGGTTCCTCAGATCTCCGAACGTCGCGTCAGCGTGACGATCGCCACCTCGGGCGGGCAGTTGATCCGGACGGGCACGTAGACGGTGCCGATGCCCCGGCTCACGAAGATCGATGTGTTCTCGCGCTCGGCGAGACCCGCGACGACCGGAAACCGCCGGCGGGCCACGGCTCCCAGCCCTGGAAGCACCACCTGACCCCCGTGCGTATGGCCCGACAGGACGGCGGGCACGTTGAGCGCGGCGGCTTCCGTCAGCCGCCGCGGATCGTGCGCGAGGAGGATGACGGTGTCCCGCGCCTTCTGGAGCACTCGGGCGACATCGGCGGGACGACGGGTCCAGAAACGCACGCCCGCCAGCTCGAGCGGCTCGCCGCGAATCTCGAGCCGCGTTCGCGCGTCCTTCAGGACCTGAATGTGCTGTGCCGTCAACGCCGCTGGCATGTCACGGTCGTCGTCGTGATTGCCCAGGATGGCGAAAACGCCGTGCGGCGCATGCAGCGGTGCCAGGAGCTCGGCGACAGGCCCCACGAAGGCGCGATCGCCGAACGTGACATAGTCGCCGCCGAGCACGAGGAGGTCGGGCCGCTCGGCGAGGGCGAGCTGGACGGCCCGCGCGACATCCTCGGCAGGAACGTACAGGCTGTGATGGATGTCGGTCAGCAGGCCGATGCGCAGGCCGTCGAGCGCGGGGGACAACCCCGACACGGGAAGACGAGCCTCGGTGACGCCGATGCGGTGGCGCTCGTAGGCGGCGCCGTACGCAGTGGCCCCCGTGAGCGCGCCAACGGATGTGGCGAGCAGGCCTTTGATCGCCGCGCGGCGGCTGAGCAGCATAGGTCCTGGCCTGAGCGTAGCGAAGGCCCGGCGCGCGCAGCGCGCCAAGAAGACACAGTAACCAGCCAGGGCTGCATGAACCGCAGGCGGGCAGCCCTGGTTGGTTATAGTAGCGGCTGATGGACCTGTACGGCGAATTGGCGTGGCGCGGCCTCGTGTCCGGCGAGACCGAAGGCGTGCGCGAGGCGCTCGCGCGCGGACCGCTGACGGGGTACATCGGGTTCGATCCATCGGCGCCCAGCCTGCACGTCGGGTCGCTCCTCGTCATGACGGCGCTGGCGCACATGCAGCGGTGCGGCCATTCGCCGATTGCGGTCGTGGGCGGCGGCACGGGCCTCATCGGGGATCCCAGTGGGAAGACGGCTGAGCGCCAGCTGCTGACGGCGGAGCAGGTGGAGGCCAACGTCCAAGGTATCCGCGGCCAGCTGTCCAGGTTCCTCGACTTCGAGAGCGCGTCCGCGCCCGCGCGGCTGATCGACAATGCCGAGTGGCTGACCAAGCTGGGCGCCATCGAGTTCATGCGCGACGTCGGCAAGCATTTCAGTGTGAACGCCATGCTCGCGAAGGACTCCGTGAAGCGGCGGATCGAGAGCGAGGAGGGCATCACCTATACGGAGTTCAGCTACTCGTTGCTTCAGGCGTACGACTTCCTGGTGCTCTTCGACCGCTTCAGCTGCACGTTCCAGATGGGCGGCAGCGATCAATGGGGCAACATCACCGCGGGCATGGATTTGATCCGCCGCGTGAGAGGCGCCAGGACGTACGGCCTGGTGCTGCCGCTCATCACCACCGCGTCGGGAACCAAGTTCGGGAAGACGGAAGCGGGAACGGTCTGGCTCGATCCGACGCTCACGAAGCCCTACGAGTTCTATCAGTTCTGGCTGAACACCGACGACCGCGATGCGCCGAAGTACCTCAAGTTCTTCACCTTTCTGTCTCGGGACCGGATCGCGGAGCTCGAGGCGGCGTCGGGCCGCGAGCCGGAAAAGCGCATCGCGCAGCGGGAGCTGGCGCGCGAGGTCACGCGCCTGGTGCACGGGGATTCCGCGGCGGCCGAGGCCGAAGCGGCGGCACGGAAGCTGTTCAGTGGTGACGTGACGGCCATGTCCCTACAAGAGTTGCTGCAGGTGTTCCCGAACGTGCCTTCGTCCACCGCACGGTACGCCGCCGAGGGGTGGCCGGTCGTGGATCTGCTGGCCTCCTGCGGGGTGACGAGTTCGAAGGGCGAAGCCACGCGCCTCATTCGCAGCGGCGGCATCTACGTGAACAGCCGCCGCGTCACGGATGAGAAGGAGCGCGTGCGTCCCGAACAGGCAATCGAAGGGCAGCTCTTCGTCGTGCGCAAGGGGAAGAAGGACAACTTCCTCATCCGTATCGTGCCCGACTGAACGGCCCCGACTGGCGGCCTTGACAACGCTTCGAGTGCCCCGTACGCTGGGGAGGTTCACCTGGCGGGTGCCAGCCCGGCAATGGACGATCGGTCTCGATACCTCCACGGCATGCAGGTGAACGACCTAGCGCCACTCCTTGGAACTGCCTGAGAAAAAAGGGCTTGACGGGAGCAGGAGCAGGCAGTAACCTTAAAAGGTTCTCCTGAAAGCGGCCGAACGGCCGGTCGGTGGGGGCCGCGCGACGCGCCGACAGGGGCGTCGGGCGTATCCGGTTCTTTGAAAACTAGATAGTGCGTGCATAGCCAAGTTTCCGGCAAGACGCCTCACGGCGTGTTGCTGGAGCCCGTCGAGTGTCAGCGGATGGTTAACAACCATCCACCAAACTCAACGAAGTACGAATAACGCAAGAGCTAGTCACATCAGCGCTCGCGTTAAAGAGTTGCGCGTGTAGAGGCCGACCGTAAGGTCGGCCCCTACACAGACAACGCATTTAACATGAGAGTTTGATCCTGGCTCAGAATCAACGCTGGCGGCGTGCCTAACACAAGCAAGTCGAACGCGAAAGGGGCTTCGGCCCTGAGTAGAGTGGCGAACGGGTGAGTAACACGTGGGTGACCTACCTTCGAGTGGGGGATAACGTCCCGAA
>JACQTK010000034.1 GCA_016210845.1 Acidobacteriota bacterium
AGCGGCGGCGTCGAGCACGCGATTCTGCATCTGATCTATTCGCGCTTCTTCGCGCGGGTCTTCCGGGATCTCGGTCTCGTGGACCACAGCGAGCCGTTCACGCAGCTGCTCACCCAGGGCCTGGTGCTCAAGGACGGCGCCGTGATGTCGAAGTCCAAGGGCAACGTGGTCGATCCGGACACGATGCGCCAGAAGTTCGGGGCCGATGCGCTGCGGCTGTACGTGATGTTCGTCGCGCCGCCGGAAAAGGAGGTCGAGTGGACGGACGCGGGGCTCGAGGGGAGCTTCCGGTTCCTGGCGCGCGTGTGGCGGCTCGTCGACCACTGGTGCGAGACGATCGGCGGGGAGGGCGTCGATAGCCCCGACGCCTGCGAACAGCTGACCGCCGCCGAGCGAGCCCTCCGGCGCAAGACGCACGAGACGATCCGGCGCGTGACCGTCGACATCGAGCGGCGCCAGCAGCTCAACACCGCGGTTTCGGCCATGATGGAGCTCGTCAACGAGCTGTACGCCTTCAGCGAGCAGACGATTACCGGCGGGCCCGGCCGCCGAGTGGAGGATGACAACGGGCACGTGGGCGAGGCGGAGCGTCGGGAAGCCATCTGTGTGGTCCGAGAGGCCGTCGAGGCTCTCGTCCGGATGCTGTCGCCCTTTGCGCCCCACACGGCCGAGGAAATGTGGGAGAGGCTCGGCCACGAGACGGGGCTGGTGGCGGCCGTCTGGCCGACCTATCAGGCCGAGGTCGCCAAGGCCGAGGAAATCGTGGTGCCCGTGCAGGTCAATGGCAAGGTCCGCAGCCGGCTGACGGTGCCGGCCGAAGCCTCCGAAGGGGAGCTGGAGCAACTGGCGCTCGCCGATCCGGCCGTCAAGGCGTACACTGCCGGCAAGACGGTCAAGAAGGTCGTGGTGGCGAAGGGGCGGCTGGTCTCAGTCGTGGTTCAATAGATTCAGCGTGCAAAGGGTTCAGCAGGTGTTGTTCAGAAGGTTCAGGTTCAGGGGGTTCACGCCTCTCATCGCCTTGGTGCTGGCGCTCGCCAGCTCGGGCTGCGGGTACGCCCTGGCCGGACGCGGCACGTTCATTCCCGACTACATCCGCAGCGTCGGCATCCCGCAGCTCCAGAACAACAGCACGTTCTTCCAGGTCGAGCAGGTGCTGACCGAGAAGATCCGCACCGAGTTCATCGGCCGCGGCCGGTACTCGGTGTTGCCCGACGCGACGGGCGCCGATGCGGTCGTAACGGGCGCCATCACGGGCATCACGGTGCAGCCCGTCGGCTTCACGGAGCAGCAGCTCGCGTCGCGGTACCTGTTTACCCTGACCATAAGGGTACAGTTCACCGACGCCGCGACGAACGAGGTTCTCTGGTCGAACGATGGCCTGACGTTCCGCGAGGAGTACGAGCTCACCACGCGCAGCAACATCGCCCTCGAGGGCGCCACGTTCCTGACGCAGGAGCGCAGCGCCTTCGACCGCATCGCCGACGACGTGGCACGCACGGTGGTCACAGCGATCCTCGAAGCGTTCTAGGCACTCGTCCGATCCATGCCTCCACTGACCCCCGCGGCCTTGCGCAAGCAGATCGCCGCTGGCGACACGGGACCTCTGTACGTCCTCGTCGGCGAAGACGAGGCGGAAAAGGCGGCCGTGGCCGCCGAGTTCGCCGAGATCGTGGACGAGGGGCTGCGGCCGTTCAACGTGGATCGCCTGTACGGGGGAGAGATGGGGGTCGACGATCTCATCCACACCGCGGCGACGCTCCCCATGATGGCGCCGCGCCGCGTGGTCCTCGTCCTCGACGCGGAGCGGCTGCTCGCGCCGAAGCGCGAGAGCAAGGCCGCCGACGAAACGCAGGAGCGGCTCGAGCAGTTCCTGGGCGATCCCCCTCCGCACGCGACGATCGCCTTCGTGTGCGGCGACCTCGACCAGCGCCGCCGGGCCGTGAAGCTGCTGATCAGGCAGGCGCACGTCATCGACTGCGGCACGATCGAGGACGCGCGGGACGCCGAGCGCTGGGTGAAGGCGCGCGCGGCCGCGATCGGCGCACCGCTCGAAGCGGCCGCGTCCCGCGCGCTCGTGGAGCGGGCGGGCCTCGATGCGGGGAGGCTCCGGGCGGGACTCGATCGGCTGGCGCTCTATGCCATGGGGAAGTCGGCGATCACGGCCGGTGACGTCCGTCAGGCGGTGCCCGCGGCCCCGGACGCGCAGGAGGACTTCGGGGTGGCCAAGGCGATCTGGCGCAACGACGCGGCCGACGCGCTCCGGGAGCTCGGTCTCGCGCTCGACGCCGGCGCGCCGCCCGTGATGATGATGGGGCAGCTTCGCGCCGCCGCCGAAAGCCTGCCGGCGCCGCGCGTGGCTCGGGCCATCGAGGCGGTGTTCAGAACCGATCTGGCCCTGAAATCGTCGGGAGGAGAGCCGCGGGCCCTGCTGGAGCGGCTGGTCGTCGAGCTCTGCGGAACGGGTGGCGCTCGACGGCGCTAACGCGTGGGTCGCTCCTTGGGCCTTGGGCCTCGCTCAGGCCGTGGCCTTGGTCAGACGCGAGGCGAGGCGCGACTTGTACCGGCGGGCCGTATTCCGGTGAATGATGCCCTTGGTGGCCATCTTGTCCACGATCGAGACCGTCTGGCCGAGCGCCGCCTTCGCCGCATCGACGTCGCGCGCGTCGAGCGACGCGCGGATCGACTTGAGTTGCGTGCGGAGCTTCGAGCGCATCTGCCGGTTGTGCTCCCGGCGCTTGATGTTCTGACGGTTCGCCTTGAGGGCGGACTTCGTACGCTTGGCCACTGACGTCCTCTCTGTGCCGACAAGCCGAGACCTGCAAAGCGCTTATATTACCACGGCGGGGCGCCAGGGCCCGCCCCACGCCATCGCCTGGTAGTGGTCGTAGGGCGCCCCTTGACGGGGCGCCACGGTGTCAGCGTTCGATGATCTCGAAGACACCCGAGGCGGGGCGCTCGGTCGAGTAGCGGGGCACCGGCTGGCCGGCGATGATCTCGATGGTCTTGTAGAAGACGCGCTTGCCAGCCGCCGGGTTGGCCGGGCGGACATCGGCGACGGCCCCGACCTTCCTCACGTAGTCGCGGGTTTCGGCGAATGGCGGGACCCGGCCGCCGTGACGATCCACGGCCCCGAACCCCGCGTTGTACGCGGCAAGCGCCAGCTCCTCGTTCCCGTCGTAACGGTCGAGCAGCTGGCGCAGGTACTCCGTGCCGCCCCGAATGTTGTCGGCCGGGTCGTACGCGTTTCGCACGCCGAGCTCGCGCGCCGTCGCGGGCATCAGCTGCATCAGCCCCATCGCGCCCTTGGGGGACCGCGCGCGGAGGTTGAAACCCGACTCCACCTGGATGACGGCCCGGACGAGCTCCGGGCGCAGGCCTTGCCGCCGGGCGTGCTCCTGCACGAGCGGTTCGAACCGCTCGCGGGCGGCCCTCGACGCGACGGGCCGCGTGGATCGCAGCGCGGGGGCATCCGGCACTGCATACGTCCTGGCTCCCGGATCGAGCTTGCGATCCGACAGCACCAGATTGCCGTTGGCGTCGCGCCAGACGTGAATCTGCGCCTCGCCCTGGCTCGGCCAGAGCAGCGCGGCACACGTGACGACGAGCAGCGTTCGAATCGGCATACTCATGGAAATGGCTGAGCTGTAAGAGCTTACTGTACAGCCCAGCCGCAGGGCCGTCCAGGGGATCTATCGGCGGGACGGGGCTCGAACGTGAGACCCGGGCGAGGGCCGACCTGGAGGTCGGCCCTTATACGTTCAGGACTATTTCAGGACATCCGACAGGTCGTAGGCGCCACCTTGTTCTCGTTCATGTGCGGCACGACGAGAATGTTGCCGGAGGGAACGAAGGCGTGGTCGGCCGTGCCCTGCGCGAAGCTGCGCAGCTCGCGAACCTCGCCGCCCGGCCCCACGTGCAGGATCTTTCCCGCGATCCAGTCGGTGACGACGTACCCGCCCCGACCGTCGCTCTCCACGCCGTCGATGTTGGCGAACGGTTGCGGGGTGATCAGGCAGACCCAGGAGGCGAAGGCCGCGTATCGGATGCTGTCGCCATGTTGCGCAGGCTATCATGCGCGCCGTGAAATTCTTCTGGCGCCGGTGGGTGCGGCAGCCGCAGACGCTCTGGCTCCGGCGGGCGATGTTCCAGGTCCATCTCTGGATCGGTCTGCTCCTCGGTCTGTACGTCGTGGTGCTCTGCGTCACGGGCAGCGCGCTCGTGTACCGTGACGTCCTCGACGAGGCGTTCGAAACGCCGGCTCCTGCGTTCGAGCCCGGACGGCGACCGCTTTCGAGCGACCAGCTCACCGCGGCCGCGCAGCGTGCCTACCCGGGCTACGAGGTCACGCGTGTGGGCAACCGGTTCAACCGCCGCAGGCCGGTCATCGAGATCTGGGTCGAACGAGGCGGTGAGCGGATCGAGCGGCTCTTCAGCCCCTACACGGGTGAGGATCTCGGTCCCGCCCTGCACTGGGTGACGCGTGCCAACGTGTGGCTGGCCAGCCTGCACGACGAGCTGCTGCTCGGCCAGCGCGGCCGCCTGATCAACGGCCTGGCAAGCGTGCTGCTCACGCTCGTCTGTCTCACGGGCGCCATCGTGTGGTGGCCAGGCGTTCGGCACTGGCGGCGGGGAGTGGCCGTCAAGTGGCGCGCGAGCTGGCCCCGCATGAACTTCGACCTGCACAGCGCCACCGGATTCTGGTTCTTCCTGCTGATCCTGATGTGGGCGGCGACCAGCGTCTATCTGGCGATTCCCGAGCCGTTCGCCGCGCTCGTCGATCGCTTTTCCGAGCCCGACGAGATCCTCGGACGGCGCACGGGCGACATCATCCTGCGGTGGGGCGTGCGCCTGCACTTCGGGCGATGGGAGGATCGCCCGGCCTTGATGGCCGTCTGGGCCGTTCTAGGGATGATTCCCGCCGTCATGGCAGTGACCGGCGCCATCATGTGGTGGCACCGTGTGCTGCGGAAGCGCCAGGTGCGTCCGGCGGACGTCGAGACGTAGGGGGACGCGCCGCCTCTATCGCGACTCGAGCATCTTCTCGACGATGCCGCGGCTGGCTGCCAGCATCTCGCCAATCTTGGAAGGATCCTTGCCGCCCGCCTCGGCGAAGTCGGGGCGTCCGCCTCCGCCGCCGCCGACGATCGGCGCCAGCTGCTTCACGACCTGACCGGCAGAGACCTTCTTCGTCAGGTCGGGCGTCACGCCGACGACGATCGTGACCTTGGCGTCGGAGGGAGACGCCAGGATGACGACACCGCTCTTGATCCGGTCGCGGTGCTTGTCGACGAGCGCGCGCAGGCCGTCTCTGTCGAGCCCGCCGACTTCTCGGGCGATCAGCTTCACGCCCCCGACGTCGACGGCCTCCTCGAGCTGCGCGTCGGCGCCGCCGCCCATGGCCGCCCGCATCCTGGCCTGCTGCAGCTCGCGGGCGAGCCGCTTGTGCTCGTCCTGCAGCGCGCCGACCCTCGCCGCCAGCTCACCGGGCCTCGCGTTGAGGGCCGTCGCCAGCTGCGCGAGCTCGTCTCTGGATCGCTGGAACGCCGCCACCGACTCGAGGCCCGTGATGGCCTCGATGCGCCGGACGCCAGCGGCAATGCCGCCTTCCGAGACGATCGCAAACAGCCCGATATCACCCGTGGCGCCGACGTGGGTGCCGCCGCACAGCTCCATGCTGAAGCCGGGAATCGAGACGACGCGCACCGTGTCGCCGTACTTCTCGCCGAAGAGCGCCATGGCGCCGGCCGCAACGGCATCCTGGGTATTCCGGACCTCAGTCCGCACGGGCGCATTCTTCAGCACGTGCTCGTTGACAATCCTCTCGATGTCGAGCAGCTGCTCGCGCGTCAGCGCGCTGAAGTGAACGAAGTCGAACCGGAGGCGATCCGGCGCCACGAGCGATCCGGCCTGCTTGACGTGCCCGCCAAGAACCTGTCGCAAAGCCGCATGCAGGAGATGCGTCGCCGTATGGTGGCGTCGGATGGCATCGCGGCGCGGCACGTCGATCTCCGCGACGGCCGGTCCCCCGATGGCGATCTCGCCAGCCTCGACGCGTACTTCGTGCACGCGCACGCCCTCTCCGGCCACGGTGACGCCGTCCACGGCCGCCAGGAAGCCGAACTCGTTGCGCAGCGTCCCGACGTCGGAGATCTGCCCGCCGCTCTCGAGATAGAACGGCGTGTCCTGAAGCACCACCCAGCCGCGATCGCCGGCGGCGAGCCGATCGACCTCGGTGACGTCGTCCGGCCGGTCCCGCTGCTCGAACCTGGCCAACCCGACCACGCGCGTCTTCGCGATGGTCTGCTCGTAGCCGGTGAAGGTCGAGGTGAGCCCGGTGAATCCCGCAAACCGCGACGCGCCTGCGCCGCCGCCCTTGAACTTGCTCTTCGCCCGCGCCTTGTCGCGCTGCCCCGCCATCGCCCGCTCGAAGCCGTCGCGGTCGAGCGTGAGCTTGCGGTCCTCGATCATGTCCTCGATGAAGTCGCGCGGCAGCCCGTAGGTGTCGTACAGCCGGAAGGCTGCGTCGCCAGGCACGACCGTGTGTCCCGCCGCCGCCCTTTCGAGAACCTCCTCGAGGCGCGGCAGCCCGCCCGTCAGGACCGCATCGAACCGCTCCTCCTCGCTGCGCACGACCTGCACGATGGCGTCGCGGCCGGAGACGAGCTCGGGATAGGCGTCGCCGAACTCACGAACCAGCGTGTCGACCAGCGTATGGAGGAAGGGCTCGGTCGTGCCCAGGCGCTTCCCGTGGCGCATGGCCCGGCGCATGATCTTCCGCAGCACGTAGCCGCGCCACTCGTTGGACGGCACCACGCCGTCGGCGATGAGGAACGTCAAGGCACGCAGGTGATCCGCCACCACGCGCATCGACACGACACCCGACTCCATCGTCCCTCGATACTCGGCCCCCACGCGGGCCCCGATGGCCGCCAGCAGCGGCGTGAAGAGGTCCGTGTCGTAATTCGACAGGTGCCCCTGCAGGACGGCCGTCACGCGCTCGAGCCCCATGCCCGTATCGATCGATGGCGCGGGGAGCGGCTTCAACGCGCCGTCGGCCTGGCGATCGAACTCCATGAACACGTTGTTCCAGATCTCGACGTAGCGATCGCAGCGGCATTCGAGACCGCGGCAGCGGCCGCCTGCTCCCTCCTCGCCGCACGGGACGTCGGCGCCCCGGTAGAAGTAGATCTCCGAGCAGCGGCCGCAGGGCCCTGTGTCGCCCATCTGCCAGAAGTTGTCCGACGTCCCCAGCTCGCCGATGCGGCCGGACGGCAGGCACGTCCGCCAGGCGTCGTATGCCTCCTCATCGCGTGGAACGCCGGCCTCGCCCTTGAACACGGTGGCGTACAGACGGTCCGGCGGGAGCGTCCACTCGTCGGTCAGCAGCCGCCAGGCCAATGGGATCGCCTCCCGCTTGAAGTAGTCGCCGAAGGAGAAGTTGCCGAGCATCTCGAAGAACGTGTGGTGCCGCAGCGAAGGCCCCACGTTCTCGAGGTCGTTGTGCTTGCCGCTGACGCGCATGCACTTCTGCGCGGAGGTGGCGCGCCGGTAGTCGCGCGTCTCCCTGCCGAGGAACACGTCCTTGAACTGGTTCATCCCCGCGTTGGTGAAGAGCAGCGTCTGGTCGTCATGGGGCACGAGCGGCGAGCTGGGGACGATGCGGTGGTGGTGCCGCTCGAAGTACGCGAGGAAGGAGCGGCGGATCTCTCTCGCGCTACTCGTCATGAACGAAGGTCTTCATCCGGTTCTTCACCGCCGCGGTGACGCGGGCGGCATCGAAGCCCTGCGCCAGCAGGTAGCGGTGCACGCGGCGGGCGGCCGCATCCTCATCCAGTGACAGGCCGCGGCGCAGGCGTCGGTCGAGCGCCTGGGCGATCAGCGCGTCCTCGTCCAGGTCGGCAAAGACCTCGGCGACCGCGTCCCGCGCCACGTCCCGCGCAATACCGATCGCCTCGAGCTGCCGCAGCGCGCGCAGGCGTCCGTGGTGCTTCCGGTGCGCCTCGCTCCGCGCGCAGGCCAGCGCCGTGCGCCGATCGTCGAGCGCCATCTCCTGCCGGAGCCGCACCACGGCAGCGTCGATGTCGGCCGGATCGAACCGCCGCCGCGCGAGCCCGGTGCGCACCTGCACTTCCGACAGCTCGCGTCGGGCGAGCAGCGCGAGGCCGGCGGCGTAGGCGTCAGCCACGTGCCCAGTTTACGACACGTGCCACAGAGACACAGAGTCACAGAGAATATTTCTTTCAAGACTCAGTGCCTCTGTGACTCTGTGGCCCGTCGCTATCCGCCGAAGCGTGTGATTTCCGGTGCGCCGCCTGCACCCGCGCGCGCCATCTGGTCGCGCGCCATGTCGGCCGTCGTCGAGATGCCCTGCACCTTGAGCTTGAACTCATCGACGTTGGACGCCCACCGCAGCGCCTCTTCGTAGGAGATGAGGTTCTGCTCGTACAGGCTGAAGATCGACTGGTCGAACGTCTGCATCCCGTACTGCGACGTGCCCTGCGCGATCGCGCCGTGGATGAGGTGCGTCTTCTCCTTGTCCATGATGCAGTCGCGGATGAACGCGGTGGAGATCAGGACCTCCACGGCGGGCGCGCGCCCCTTGCCGTCGGCCTTGGGGATCAGCCGCTGCGAGATCACCGCCTTGAGCACGCTGGCGAGCTGGATGCGGATCTGCTTCTGCTGGTGCGGCGGGTACATCGCGATGATGCGGTTGATCGTCTCCGTGGCGTCGAGGGTGTGGAGCGTGGAGAAGACGAGGTGGCCGGTCTCGGCCGCGAGCAGCGCCGTCTCGATCGTCTCGAAGTCGCGCATCTCGCCGACCAGGATCACGTCGGGGTCCTGCCGCAGGGCGCTCCGCAGCGCCTGGGAGAACGAGTTCGTGTCGACGCCGATCTCCCGCTGGTTGACGATGGAGCGGTTGTCGCGGTGGAGGTACTCGATGGGATCCTCGACCGTCATCACGTGCGCCGTGCGGGTCGAGTTGATCTCGTCGATCATCGCGGCCAGCGTCGTGCTCTTGCCGCTGCCCGTGGTCCCGGTGACCAGCACCAGCCCGCGCTCCTCGGCGGCGATCTTCTTGAGCACCGGGGGCAGCGCCAGCTCCTCGATGGTCGAGACCCGCATCGGGATGACGCGGAAGATCATTCCGATCGTCCCGCGCTGCTGGAACGTGTTGCAGCGGAAGCGCCCCAGCCCCGCCACGCTGTAGGCGAGGTCGACCTCGTGGTTGTCCTTGAACTTCTCGCGGTGTCCCGTGGGCAGCACGGCGGCGGCGACGGCCAGCATGTCGTCGTGCTCCAGCCGCCGGTCTTCCGTGGCTGGGACGAGGCTGCCCCGCACGCGCATCATCGGGTAGCTCCCGACCTTCAGGTGCAGGTCGGAGGCGCCGCTCTCGACGGCGATCTTGAGCAGATCGTTGACGTGCATGCCCTCAGTGTAGCCCGGGAGGTCAACGGCCCTTCGCGGCGGCGGCTCCAGCGGCGGCCGGCGCATTCACGTACTGCAGCCAGCCGTGGGTGTCGGGCGCCTTGCCGCTCACGATGTCGAAGAACCGCTGCTGCAGCGCCTCGGTCACGGGGCCACGGCGGCCGCGGCCCACCGTGACGCGGTCCACCGACCGGATGGGCGTGACCTCGACGGCAGTGCCCACGAAGAAGACCTCGTCCGCGATGTAGAGCAGCTCACGCGGCAGCGTCTGCTCGCGGACGTCGAAGCCGAGGTCGCGCGCCAGCGTGATGACCGAATCGCGCGTGATGCCCGACAGCACCGAATTGCCGATCGGCGGCGTATTGATGACGCTGTCCCGGACGATGAAGAGGTTTTGGCCGCTGCCCTCGCTGAGGTTGCCGTGGACGTCGAGCGCGATCCCCTCGGCGTAGCCGTCAGCGATCGCCTCGAGCTTGATCAGCTGCGCGTTGGCGTAGTTGGCGACGCTCTTGGCCATGGCGGGCGTCGTGTTCGGCGCGTTGCGGGCCCAGGTGGAGATCTTGACGTCGATCCCTTCCTCGATGGCCTCCTTGGTGAAATAGGCCGGCCACTCCCACACCATCAGCGCCACGTCGACGGGACAGGGCAGGGGGTTCACGCCGAGCGAGTCGTACCCGCGGTAGATCAGCGGGCGGATGTAGCACGCGCGGAACTTGTTAATCTGGATCAGCTCGATGGACGCGTCGGTGAGCGTCTGCTGGTCGTAGGGCGGATCCATGCGGTAGATGCGCGCCGAGTCGATCAGGCGCCGCATGTGCGCGTCCAGGCGGAAGCAGGCCGGCCCCTTGACCGTGTCGTAGCAGCGGGCGCCCTCGAACACCCCGCTCCCGTAGTGGACGACGTGCGACGCGATGTGAATCTTTGCGTCCGCCCAGTCGACGAACGACCCGTTCATCCAGATCTTGCCCGTGCCCGGAAAAGCCATCGCAGCGTGCTCCTCGGCACGATCGTACTACGCCTCTTCCGGAATTGCCCAATGTGAGTGGGACAATGAGCGGGGTGGCGGAGCGAGCAGGTAGGCGGCGTGAGGGGGCGGAGTGTGGTGGCCTTGCCCCACTCCGCCTACTCCGCCTACTGTGTCTCCCCGCAGAACGGGCAGCGGTCCGTGCGCGCGTGCAGCGGCTTGCGGCAGTGCCAGCAGAAGCGAGGCTGGGGCGTTTCCCGCGCCTTCAGTCGCGACTGGATGTCGGACACGTGCTCGCTGGCGGAGCGCACGGCCCTGCGCGGCGCGGGCTCGCGCGCCGCCAGGACGTCGTCGAGCAGCTCCGACGCGCGCTGGTATCGCCTGGTCAGGTCGGGCTCGAGCGCGCGCATCACGATGTCGCTGATCGCCTTCGGGATCCGGCTGTTCCTGACGCGCGGGACGGTCACCAGCTCGCCCCGCATCAGCCGCTCGAGATCGGCGGGCGCGGGCGTGTCGTAGGGGAGCGTGCCCGTCAGCATCTGGTACATCGTCACGCCCACGGAATAGACGTCGCTGGCGAAGACCGCCTTCCCGTGGAACTGCTCGGGCGCCATGTAGGGCGGGCTGCCGATCACAGTGGTGCCGTGCGCGGCAATCTCCAGGAAGCGCGAGGTCCCGAAGTCGGTGACCTTCAGCAGACCGCTCTCGGACACGAGCATGTTGCCCGGACGCAGATCGCGGTGCAGGATGCCCGCGCGATGCGCGTGGTCGACTGCGTTGCAGATCTGGCAGGTGAAATCGAGCGCCCGTGCCAGGTCGAGCGCCCCTTCCCTCATCACCAGGCGCTCGAGCGTCTCACCCGTCACGTACTCCATCACGATGAAGAAGACGTCGTCCTGCTTCTCGGCGGTGAGGAGCGTCACGATGTTGGGATGGCTCATCGAGGCGAGCAGACGGGGCTCCTTGAGCAGCTCGCTGAAGTCGAGATCCTGCTTGTGCGGGACCTTGAGGGCCACCTTCTTGTCGATCCACGTGTCCTCGGCGAGATACACGCTGCCGAAGCCGCCGCTGCCGAGCGACGACAGGACGCGGTACTTCCCGATGGTCTGGCCGCGAAAGAACATGTGGGAGTGCCGCCGCGAGTATAGCAGGCGCACCTATAATCGCGCGTAGTGCACGCCAGGTTCTACGCGCCGGACGCGGACGCGGCGGGGGATCTCGTCGACCTGCCCGAGGACGAAGCGGCCCATCTCACGCGTGTGCTGCGGCTTCGGGCCGGAGCGGCCATTCGCGTGTTCAACGGCCGCGGTCGGGAGTTCGACGCGCGGGTCGAGCGGGCGGGGAAGGGCGGCGTGCACGTGGTCGTCGAGCGCTCCCGCGAGCCGCTGGCGCGCGAGGCGCGCGTGGCGGTGACGCTGGCGCAGGCCGTCCTCAAGAGCGACAAGCTGGACGAGGTCGTGCGCGACGCGGTGATGATGGGGGTGGCGGCCGTCCTGCCCCTCGTGGCCGCGCGCAGCGAGGTCGCGCTGGCGGCGCTCCAGCGTGGCAGGCGCCAGCAGCGGTGGCAGCGCGTGGCAGTGGCGGCCGCCAAGCAGAGCGGCCGCGCCATCGTGCCGCGCATCATGGATCCTGTGACGTTCGACGAAGTGACGGCCCGCCTGGCGGCGATGACGCTCCCTGGCCCCGGCCTGATGTTTGTGGAACCCTCGGCCGCCGCCGAGAGCGTCGCCCTGGCCGACCTGGATCCTGCGCCGCCCCGCGAAACGACGATGATCGTCGGGCCCGAAGGCGGGTGGACGAGGGAAGAGATCGAGCGGGCATCGGCCGTCTGCCGCCTCGTGACCCTGGGCGGTCGCACCCTCCGGGCCGACGCCATGCCCGTCGTGGCCCTTGCCGCGTTGTTTGCGATCTGGAAGGAACTCTGACGTCAGTGGGGCTTTTGCTTCTTCTTGGGGCGGCCAGACCGCTCGAGGGCTGTAATGCGCTTGTCGAGCGCAGCATCGCCGAGCCTCATCTCGGCACGCAGTTCCGCGGCCATCGTATCAACGCGGGAATCGGTGCGTGCGATCTGGGCCACCAGAAGATCGTAGAGATTCCGAAAATCCTCACGTGACGCCTCGGACACGACGTCGAAGTGACGCCGGATCTCATCCATCCGCGCGTCGGCGCGCTGTTCGAGCGCGTCAAGGCGCGCCTCGATCGCAGTGAAACGCGCCTCGACTCTGGCTTCGAACTTGTCGATGCGGCGCTCGAGCTTCTCGAAGCGCTGGCCGACAGCCTCGAAGCGCCGGTCGATCGCATCGAAGCGTTCGTTCACTCTCGCTTCGAAGCGATCGATCCGCTGCTCCAGCGCCGTCACGCGCTCCTCGCGCCTCATGGGTCGGGGGCATTCTACATCGTCACCTGGCACGCGTACGAGGCGGTCTTCAGCCAGGGAATCCGGCGAGCCACATCAACGCGCCATAGGCGAGTGCGGCAAAGGCCGAGATTGCGATGCTGACGCCGTCGAGCCGCCGTTGCAAGACGAGGACGAGCGCCGCCGAGAGCCCGACAGCCACGTAACGCGCGCTCGGCACTGGCCCGAGCAGAGAAGTAGCCTCCTCAATCGTCGCGGCGACCTCTCTGGCCGTGCTCCCAGTCGTGGGCATGACCCACGCGTTCACCTGCCAGCCGCTGACGAGCGCCGCGCAGCGCCCGAGCGCCCAAAGCGCCATCGGGGCGGACGCCAGAAGGAATAGCGCGAACAGCCGCCTTGGCTCGCGGGTGAACCGCAACCAGGCGAACGTGCCAGCTATGACCAGGCTTCCGATGAGCAGAACGGCGGAGTCTCTGGCTACGCTCCCAGCGACGGCAACCAGGAACTCGGCGGCCAGGCCGGGGTCGACCGCTCCAAGCATCCGTCCTTCAAGTTGTCGAAACGCCAGCCAACGGCCGAGAACCGTCAGCATCACAAGAAGCGTGATGACAAGCAGGCCAGCGGGTTCCAGGCGTCGCGTGCGGCAATTCACACGCTGGCGTCTGGCACATCGGCTGCCAGCTCGAAAGCCTCCGCGATTCGCCCGGGAAACTCAGGAAGAGAGACGTGCCTCCGGCTGTCGGCGATCAGCTTCGGGTAATCGATACCCACACTGGCGTACCGGGACGACCCGCTTGGAGTAGCCGCTACCCGTGTGGCCGTACCCTGGTCAGCGCCACCGGTACGCCCAGTGGACACCCGACTCTCGCGGGCAAGGCCTGAATTTGTGCTGGTGTCAGCGAGGAACGCTACAGGCCCGCTTCAGGGGCGGGAGGGGGAGACCGCTGGATCCGAGCCGTCGGCCTCCACCGCGCTTGGCCATCGTCCGCGTTAGACGCGGTCACGGGGTTGCCCATTGCGACACGTGTTTGTAGTATATGTCGCTATGGCACCTATAGACGAGCGCATGCTGGACCGCGAGCTGAAGAAAGGATCGGCGGAGCTGATCGTCCTCTCGATCGTGGAGGCTCGGCCGCGCCATGGCTACGAGATCAGCAAGCTGATCGAGACACGGTCCGATGGCCGGTTGAAGTTCAACGTCGCCTCGCTGTACCCGCTGCTGTATCGCCTCGAAGAACGGGGATGGCTTCACGGCAGGTGGGTGGAGAAGGCGGGCGAGCGGCGCCGGCGCTTCTATGCCTTGACGGCGGAAGGACGCCGCATCCTCGCACAGCAGCGCGACACCTGGAAAGCGTTCGTCCATGCGATGGGCTTGATTACCGGAGTGGACCATGCCTGAGTGGCGCGACGCGCCCTCTCGCGTTCCTTGGACGAGCTGCTCGATGATGAGGCGCTCGCGAGCCTGCGATCGCTGCGAGGTGGACCAGCGTTGGCATCGTGCTTGGCCTTGGCGGCGCCGTCGCCTTTGCTCGATGGATGCGTGGACTGCTCTTCGGTGTCGGGCCGCTCGATCCGGTGACGTATGCGGCGGTGCCGGTTGTGCTCGCCGCGGCGGCGCTGATGGCACGCTACCTCCCTGCCCGCGCAGCGACAACGGTCGATCCCGTCGAGACGATGCGCGCGGAGTAGGCCATCCGCAGGTGTTCGATCGCTCGCGCCGAGCCCAGGCTCCTCGAACTGGGCGCAAGACGGTTGCACCGACCCGCGTCAGACCAATCGCACCGACAAGCGTCAGAGAGATTGCACCGACGAGCGCCAGAGAGATTGCACCGACGAGCGTCAGAGAGATTGCACCGACGAGCGTCAGTTCCCGATCAGCGCCAGCAGCTCGTCGACCTCCTTGGGCAATCCGGGCGTCAGGATCTCCGCACCGGTCGGCGTCACGAGGATCGTGTCCTCTACGCGGATGTGCAGCTGCTGCTCGGGCAGATCGATGATCGGCTCGATGGCCATCACCATTCCCGCCTCGAACGGCAGCGACCAGTCGCCCACGTCGTGCACCGACAGCCCTACGTAATGGCCGATGTAGGCGTAGCGCGGGTCGAAGCCGTTGCTGCGGAAGATATCCTCGGCAACCTTCCGCACGACATCGCGCGCCACGCCGGGCCTGATGGCGGCGATGATCGCCTTCTGCGCTTCCAGCGCGGTGCGGTAGGCCCGGAGCTGCGCGTCGGTGAAGCGCCCCGACACGGGCCACGTGCGCGTGATGTCGATGGTGAGATGGTCGAGTGAGCCGCCGTAATCCATCACCACCAGCTCGCCCGCCTGCATCCGCCGACCGCTGTTCTCGTAGTGCCACTGGTTGCCCATCGGACCCGAGGCGACGATCGCCGGATACGCGGCCGCCTGCAGGCCGTGCTTGACCATCCAGTACGTGGCTTCCGCCTCGAGCTCGTATTCGAACCCCCCCGGGCGGGTGGCCTCGATCGCGCGCCTGACCGCTTCGGCGCTGATGCGGCCGTTGTGCCGCAGGATCTCGATCTCTCGGGGCGTCTTGATCAGGCGCAGACGGTCGAGCTGCGGCGTGACATCCCGCAGCTCGTAGTACGGGAACTGCGTGCGCAGCGATGACACCCGCATGGCATCCTCGGTGGGGTGCTGCGCGAAGGGATTGGCCAGGCGGCGCGCGTGGCTGATGGCCACGTCCACGCGGCCCTGATTGACCGTGTCGCGTTCAGAAAGCCGCACCCAGAGCACGTCGCCCGCCGTGAACGTCCGCCGCCGCGCGAGGAACTCCTGGAGGGCCTGCAGCGGTTGCACCGTCGCGAACCCGTACGTCCGTGCGGCATCGGGCTCCTCGAGCCAGTTGCCACCTTCGTAGCGGACTTCGGTCGCGCCGAGCTTGGGCAGGAACAGGTGCGACGCCGACGTCGCGGCATCGATCACGAGCACCGCGTTCAGCGACTCGTTGCCCGTCAGGTAGAAGAAGTCGTTGTCCTGCCGGAAGCGGACGCCTGGCGTCGGGCTCGTGGCGCCGAACAGGACGATGGTGCCGCTGCCGAGCGCCTGCGCCAGCCGCTGCCGCCGCGCCGCGAACTCCTCGGCCCGATACCCCATCCGCTCGGCCAGCGGCGACGCGGTCCACAGCAGCGCCAGGAGGACCAGGACCCACGCAGGGCGGCTTCCACGCGGCGGACCCGACGAGCGGAGTCCGATCACGCTCTTCGTTGCAAGGTCACGCATACCCATTCCTCTTCCTCTGCCCGAGCGATGAGGGCGAGATCGGCAAAGGCCGCACGGACGCCGCTCTCCTCGTGCGCCATGAGTCCACTCAAGATGAGACGTCCCGAGGGCGCTGTCAGATCCTGTAGCCTCCTGGCGGATCGAATCAAGAGGCCGCCTGTCAGGTTGGCCGCCACGACGTCGCTGGACTCCGGCGTCGCGGACCGAAGATCACCGAGGCGAAGCTGGACCGACGCCTGTGGATTCAGGCGCAGATTCTCGCCCGCTGCCTCGATCGCGTCGGCATCATCATCGATGCCGGCCACACGGGCCGCGCCCAGGCGGCTGGCCGCGATCGCCAGTACGCCCGACCCGGTACCGACATCGAGAACCGTGCGGCCATGGAGGTCGAGGGCCTGCAGCGCGGCCAGGCCCAGGCGGGTGGTTGCATGATGGCCGGTACCAAAACCCATCGAGGGGTGGATGATGATGACGATCCGGGCAGGGTCGTCGACAGGCGGGAGATCCCAGGGTGGCGCGACGATGAGCCGTCCGACCTGGATGGCACGCACGGCCGCCTGCGAGCGCGCGGCCCAGCCCTGGTCCGGGACGTCGACGAAGCGAATCGTGAGGTCGCGAAACCGCCGCGCGAGATCGCCCGCCGCCGCGTCACGATCGGCAGGGCTGGCGAAGACGACGCGCCAGCGGTGGCTGTCGGTCTCGTCGATGGCGGTGATGCGGTAGTCGAGAAGTGCGGCCTGAAGCAGGTCGGATGCGGCGCCGACCGTAATGTCCAGCGCGGGCCAGCTGCGCACCTAACCGAAGATGTCCTTTACCCGTCCGAACAGGCCCTTGTCGTCCTGATCGCCAACGGCCGTTGGCTCGAACTTCTCCCTGGGCAGCGTCGCGGCCAGCTGTTCGAGCAGCTTCTTCTGTTCCTTGGTCAGCTTCTTCGGCGTCACGACCTTGACGGTCACGTGCAGATCGCCGCGCCCGCGGCCCGACACGTCGGGCATGCCGCGGCCGCGCAGCCGGAACGTCGTGCCGCTCTGCGTACCCTCGGGCACCGCGAACGGCTCGTTGCCCTCGAGCGTCGGGATCGCGATCTCGCCGCCCAGGGCCAGCGTCGGATAGTTCAACGGGATCTCGCAGAACAGGTCGTTGCCCTCGCGCTGGAAGAACGCATGGTCCTGCACGTGGATCACAACGTAGAGATCGCCCGGAGGCCCGCCGGCCGGCCCCGCTTCGCCTTCACCGCTCAGGCGCAGCCGCTGGCCGGTGGCGATGCCCGCAGGGATGCGAACCGTCAGCTTCTTCTCCTTCTGCACGCGGCCCGCGCCGCGGCACGTCGGGCAGGGCTTGGTGATCACCGTGCCCGCGCCGCGGCAGTGGCCGCACGTGCGCGCAACGGTGAAGAACCCTTGCTGGTAGCGGAGCTGCCCGCGTCCATGGCACTGGGGACAGGTGGCCGGCTTCGAGCCAGGGGCCGCGCCCGTGCCGTGGCACCCCTCACAGTTCTCCAGACGGGGAATCTGGATGGACGTTTCCGCCCCCTTGGCCGACTCCTCGAACGAGATCTCGAGGTCGTAGCGGAGGTCGGCCCCGCGCTGCGGCCCGCGCCGCCGAGCCCCGCCGAACAGATCCCCAAAGCCGAAGACGTCGCCGAGGCCGCCGAGAATGTCCTCGAAGCCGGTGAAGACCGTGGGGTCGAAGCCCCCCGTCGCCGCGCCGCCCAGACCGGCATGCCCGAAGCGGTCGTACATGTGCCGCTTGTCGGTGTCCGCCAGCACGGCGTACGCCTCCGCGGCTTCCTTGAACTTCTCCTCAGCAGTCTTGTCGCCTGGATTGCGGTCGGGATGGTACTGCAGCGCGAGCTTCCGGTAGGCGCTCTTGATGTCCTGGTCGCTGGCGCCGCGGGGCACGCCCAGCACTTCGTAGTAGTCGCGCTTGCTCACCCTCTCGCTACCTTCACCAGGGCGGGGCGCAGCAGCCGGTCGCCCAGCAGGTAGCCGCGGCGCAGCTCGGCCATCACCTCGCCCTCCCGATGCTCCGTACTGACCTCATGCACGACGGCCTGGTGATAGCGCGGATCGAAGTCGGCGCCAACCACGTCCATCGCCTTCACGCCGCCCTTGCGGAGCAGCTCCTCCATCTGGCGGTAGATGAGCTCCACGCCCTTCCGATACGCCTCGCCGGCGTCACCGGCCGGCGCCTGGAGCGCGCGCTCGAGGTCGTCCATGATGGGCAGCAGATCCTGCAGCGCGTCGGCCTGGGCGGACTCGGCCTGCTCGCGCCGGTCGCGTTCCACGCGCTTGCGGTAGTTGTCGAATTCGGCCGCCGTGCGAAGCAGGCGGTCCTGCAGCGCGTCCCGTTCGCGCTGGAGCGCGGCCAGCGGATCCGCCTCGGCCGCCGGCGCCTCGCCAACGGCCGTCTCGGCAGGCGCAGCGCTGTCCTGCGGGTCCGGCGTGTCGTCGATCTGATCGGTCATTGCGCCTAATTGGCGTCTCGCAGGACGCGCGAGACGGCCTGCGTGGTGCCGTCGACCACCGCGATCGCACGGGAATAATGCATGCGCACGGGGCCGATGACACCGACGGTCCGGACGGTGCTGCCGTCAACCGCCGTGGCGGCAATCAGGCTGAAGGGCCGCAGGTCCGGCGCCACGTGCTCCGCGCCGATGACTACTGTCAGCCCGGGGCCGTCGATGCACTGGTTCAACAGGTGAACCATACGTTCCTTTTCTTCCATCATCTCCAGCAACGCGCGGAGCGTCGCCATGGAGACGCCTTCCTGGGCCGGTGCGCCGAGCAAGGAGGCCGCGCCCTCCACGTGAAAGGCCGGGTGCCTGGGAAGATCCTCGAGCGTGGACCGCGCCAGGCGCAGCGCCCGCCTGAGCAGTTCGTCGTACAGCGTCCGTTCCTGCTCCAGCCTCGCCAGCACCGCCTCGCGCACATCGAACAGCGGCAGGCCGGCAAACTCCGTGTTCAAGTACGTGGCGGCCTGAACGAGGTCGTCCGGCCGCACGTCCTCGCCAGCATCCACTGCTTTCTGCATGATCTGATTACCGCGCGACACGACGACCACCAGCACACGCGAGCCGCCGAGCGGCACGAACTCGATCCGCTTGAGCACGGCGCCCTGACTGCCGGCCAGAGCGAAGCCCACGTGCCGCGCCGCGCGCGACACGAAGTGCGAGATGCTCACGAGCAGGTCGTCGATGAGCGGCGAGCGCTCCGCCTGCTGGCGGAGCTGGCTCTCGACCTGGCCCGACGGCCGCGCGCGCTTGCGTCCCTCGAGCAGCAGGTCGACGAACACGCGGTAGCCCCGGTCGGTCGGCAGACGGCCTGCGGAGGTGTGGGGCTGGTGCACGTAGCCCGCGTCCTCGAGCCGCGCCAGCACGTTGCGGACCGTGGCCGAGGACACGCCGAGCCTGCTCTCGCGGGCGAGCACCTGCGACGACACGGGCTCGCCCGTCTCGATGTGCTCCCGGACGAGCGTCGCCAGCAGACGGCGCGAGCGTACCGGGAGCTCGAAGGAAGCCATTCAGGAAAATTATAGCCCAGCGCCTGCGGCCGCCGGCAGCGCTCAACGGCCCGCGCTGGCGTCGGGAATCTCGTAGAAATACACGCGTTTGGACGCCAGCAACAACGGGGTCCCGTCGAGCCAGGAGAGGTCCGTCACCGCCGCGTACCGCGACCGGAAGACGTCGCGCTCCCAATCGTCCAAGACCGCGTACACGGGCCGGCCCGAGGCGCGGAGGTACGCGAGCGCCGTGGCGTACATGTCCGCGTCGAGCCATTCGTAGCGCAGCGTCAGACGGTTCGCGTAGTAGCGCAGGCTGCCGCTGTGCTGGTTGCAGATGATGGCCGCGTTGGCCGGCAGGGCGGAGGCCAAGCGGGCCGCGTTCGCATATCGGGCCTCCTCACCGCGAACCCGGAACGCCGCCCGTCCGTGCCACGCTCCCCACGCGACGAGCACGACCGCCGTCAGGGCGATCGTCAGTGCCCGAGCACGAGGCCGTTGCGGCGCGACCAGCACCAGCGCCGCCGCGGCGCCAGCAAGCAGCAGCGGGTAGGCCGGCAGGAGGAATCGCAGGTACGTCCAGTCGCCGAACGGCGTATACCAGAGATACAGAAGGAATACGAGCACGGAGAACGCAAGGCCCCAGCTCGCGAGACGCGCGGCGTCGACGCGGCCCTGCCGCCGGAGCAATGAAGGCGCGGCCAGTGCCAGCAGGATGAACGGCGTCTGGGCCTGGAGGAGCCACGCGGGGTAGCGCGCCAGGTTGTCGAGCGCATGCCGGCCGGCGTAGAGCGTGGCAAACGTGCCGTACCCGGAGGTGAAGGGCGAGCCGTAGAGATGATGGTTGATGATGGCGACAGCGATCGGGCCGGGAAGCGTGGCCGCCGTGAACGCCAGCGCAGAGACGAGGCGGTCGCGTCCCCGCGTCTCGCGCACGACGATCAGCGCGGCGACGGGCACCGCCAGGAGGAACAGGTTCGGGCGCGTCAGGATGGCCGCCGCGGCTGCCAGCCCTGCTGTCACCACGTGCCACCGCGATCGACCGAGCGCCAGGACGATCGCGATCGCCCACCAGGCCATGGCCGGCACATCGCTCATCGGCCACATCAGGTGAAACAGGAACGGCGGGCTCGCCAGCAGCGCGAGTGCGGCCAGCACGCCCGCCTGTGGGCCGCCGAGCCGCGCCCCGAGCAAGAAGGTGAGCCACACCGCGAGCCCGCCGAGCAGCGGCACCGCCAGGTACACGCCGCGCTCGCCGCCGAGCGCCTTGAGGCCGGCCATCAGGATCGGCAGCCCTGGGGAATAGGTGGGCACCATCGTGCCGCGCTCATCGCCCGGTCGGTAGCCGAGCGGCGCGAGGGTGAAGTGCGCGTTCCGCCAGGGCGCCTCTCTCCCCAGCGGCTGATCGACGATGAGCGTGCCGCGCAGCCAGAGGTCGGCCTGGCTCACGTAGCCGTACGAGTCGGCTCCGCTCGCGACGAAGGTCCCGAAGCGCACGCCCAGCGCCACGGCGCAGACCGCGAGCGCGGCGGCGAGACTCTTCACTCAGCGTTTGGAAAGGGCGCCGTCCCAGCGCAGGCTGACGGCCGCCACGTGCGGATCGGCGATCTTGCCGTGCTTGACCGCGATCAGCTCGGCCACGATGCTCACGGCAATCTCCTGCGGGGTGATGGCGCCGATGTCCAGGCCGATCGGAGCGTGGACGCCCTCGAGGACGTCGGCGGCAACGCCCTCCTCGATCAGGGCGTCGAAGATGCGCTTCACCTTGGCCTTGCTGCCGATCAGGCCCAGATAGCGAAGCGGCGCCGCCGCAAGCGCGCGCAGCGCGTCGAGGTCGTGGGTGTGGCCGCGCGTGACGATCACCGCGTACGCCGTGGGCGGAAGCCGGTGCGCCTCGAGCCACGCGGGGATGTCGTCGACGATGACGTCGATCCCGTCGCCGAACCGCTCCGCATTGGCGAACTTCTCACGGTCGTCGATCACGTGGACGCGAAACGCGACCTCGCGGGCCATCCGGGCCACCCAGTAGCCGACGTGACCGGCCCCGAACACGTACAACTCGGGGGACGGCTCGACCGGTTCGACGAACACCTCCATCTGGCCGCCGCACACCAGGCCCGTCTCTTGTGCGAGGTCGTCGTTCAGCTCGAAGCGGAGCGTCAGCGGCCGCCGGCTCTTGATGGCCTCGCGTGCCTTCCAGAAGGCGTCGTTCTCATAGCACCCGCCGCCGATTGTCCCCACCGTCCGGCCGTCGGCGTACACCAGCATCTTGGCGCCGACGCGCTGGGGCGTGGAGCCGGTGGAGGAGACGATGGTGACGAGCGCCACCTCTTCGCCCTGCTGCAGCGCCTCGGCGAGCGCGGCGAAGACCTCCTGGTTCATGGGGGCATTATAGGAGCTTGGTGGCTGGGTAGCGAGGGTGCCGGGGCACATGGGGGAGCTCGGTGGCTGGGCCGCCCGGTGGCTGGGTCGCCCCCGCCTGAGTCCCCGGCGCTGCGCCCGGCTTTCCAGATTGTTGGCATTCGCGTCGATGCCGGGGTCCGTTTCGGCGGCCTTCGCGTCACTCGCGTTGCCGCCGGCCCCCCCGTCCGGGCCACCACGGAAACAGCGAAGGCAAGAATAGGCGGTGGCTACTTGTCCACGTGCTCGCGTCTGGCCAGGACCGCCACGGCCGCCACGAGTTCTTCCGGATCGATCGGCTTGGCCAGGTGTGCATGTGAAAGCCGCTGCTCAGTGCCCGCTGGCGGTCTTCCGAGCGCGCGTAGGCCGTCAACGCAGCGGCCGGCATCTCGCGAATGGATCGCCCGGACCACTGCCGGATGCGTCGGATCAATTCAAAGTAGCGTGAGTGAGTCCTCTTTATCGTCGACGGCGAGGACATGGATGCCGTCGAGACGGGCGCGCGCCGTGTCGCCGCCTCCGGGTGCCGGCCTCGGATGCCTCCGGGTCGCCTCTCCCTCTGCCGCCGTCTGCACATTCGTCATCGGTAGCCTGACCCGGAACGTGGCTCCTCTTCCTTCCCCGTCGCTGGCCGCGTGGATGGTTCCGCCGTGCAGTTCGACGAGATGACGCGAAATCGCGAGCCCCAACCCCAGGCCGTTGTACTCCCGCGACACCCTCCCATCAGCCTGTCGGAATCGCTCGAACACATGGGGCAAGAAATCAGGACGGATGCCGCAGCCCGTGTCGCGGACGATAATTTCGACCTGTGAGGTCGTGCGCTCGAGCCACACGTCGACCCATCCTCCACACGGTGTGAACTTCGCTGCGTTCGACAGCAGGTTCCCGCAACAGACGCGTGGTCAAGCTATCGCCAATGAACGATGCCGACAATTTACCGAACGTAACGAGCACCGCGATGGCGGCGTCGGCGGCCACGGCTGGATCCTGTCGCTCCAGGGACACTCGCACGTGAGTGAACGGCGCATCGTGTGGCCCGGAGGACTCGGCCGGCGCGAGCCAGGAAAATTCTCGTTGCGTCAGGTGCACGCTGCGCGCGCACACCGCATTGATGCCGGCCTCTCCGATCAAGGGCGCCAGCTCCTGAGCGAGGCGCTCGTACGCGCGAAGGGCCGCGGCGGCGATCGCGTGTGCGTCAGCGCCCGTTCCGGCGTCCTGAGTCAGCACTCGCCGGAGCGCCGCCCGGCGCAGAGTATCCCCAGATGTCGTCATGAGGACCCAATGAGGGGTGGACCGATTCCCGCCCAATTCTCTGTCTCTTTGGGTTCGTCGGTTTTCTTCTCGGTTGAGCTGGCGGAGTCTGGACGCACAAGGATCGCGTTGTACCGGGCTTCTGCAAGGTACGAGACGACTGGGCCGCTGTGTTGCTCAAGAGTACGGGGCTACCACTTCACACCGGCTACGCCAGCCACGCAGCGCCCCAGCGACCCAGCGGCTCGGCTACCACCGGTGCAGTTCGCAGTACTCCACCGGTTCGGTGCCCGCGATGAACGACTCGTGGTAGGTCCGTGGACACCCGGGGAGCGCGAGGCGTCCGGTGTCACGGTCGATCTCGGCGAACGACACGCCCTCCGGCACCTCGAAGGGCAGGTTGGGCCGTCCGGCGAGCGCGTCCTTCATGAACGCGGTCCAGACCGGCAGCGCCGCCCGGCTGCCGCTCAGCCCGATCGGCTGGTTGTCGTCGAACCCGACCCAGACGACGGTCAGCAGTTCCGGTGTGAACCCCACGAACCACGCGTCGCGCAGGTCGTTGGTGGTGCCCGTCTTGCCGGCCGCCGCGAGCGTGAACCCGGCCGCGCGCGCGCCCGCGCCGGTGCCCTCGTCCATCACGCTCCGCATCATGTTCGTCACGAGAAACGTCGTGTCGGGACGGGCCACGGTCTTGAGCGGGGGGTCCGTCGGCCGCAGGTCGCCCTCGTCGGTCTCAATCTGCCGAATGGCCCTCAACGGGCGGACCCTGCCTCCGTTCAGGAACAGGGTGTAGGCCTGCGCCACCTCGAGCGGCGTGAGCTCGAACACGCCGAGCGTGATCGAGGGAAAGGCGCGTGGCGGCGTGCCGACGCCGACGCGGCGCCAGAGTGCCGCGACGCGATCGAACCCGATGGTCTCGCCGACATGAATCGTGCCGAGGTTGCGCGACATGGCCAGCGCACGGCGCCAGGTGATCTCCCCGTCGTAGGCGTCGTAGTTGCGCGGTTCCCAGACCTGATCGTCGAAGGTGAAGGAGGCCGGCTCGTCGAGCGTGAGCGCGGCCGGCGTGAGGTCGATTCTCCCTTCCTCGGCGCCGCGCTCGAGCGCGGCCAGGTAGACGAACGGCTTGAAGACGCTGCCCGGCTGGCGGCGCGCGGCGATCGCCCGGTTGTACTGGGACTGATTGTAGGAGCGCCCGCCGACCATCGCGAGGATCTCGCCGGTCCGCGGGTCCACGGCGATGAGCGCGGCCTGCGCTCGCTGGGGCCGTCGCCGCCTCGACAGGAGCTGGTCGACGCTGGCGAGGCCGGCGCGTACGGCGTCGAGCGCCGCCCGCTGGAGGTTGAGGTCGAGCGTGGTGAAGACGTCGACGCGCCCGGTCTGAGCGGTGACGCCCGGAAACGCCTCGGCCATCCGCTCGCTCACCATGTCGACGAAGTACGGCGCCTCGTTGTCCACGGCGCGCGCCACCACCTGCAGCGGCTCGCGCATGGCCCGCTCGGCCGCGTCCTCCGAGATGTAGCCCTCGTCGGCCATCGCGCGCAGCACCACGTTGCGGCGCTCGAGCGCCCGCTCGGGGCTCGCGAAGGGCGACCGGCTGGGGTTTTGAATGACGCCCGCGATGAGCGCGGCCTCGCTCAGGCTGACGTTCGCCACGTCCTTGCCGAAGAACAGCCGCGCCGCTTCCGCCACGCCATGAATCGCGAACGAGCCGCGCTGCCCGAGGTAGATGTCGTTCAAGTAGAGCTCGAGGATCTCGTCCTTCGACGCCCGCCGTTCCAGCACGAGTGACATGAGGGCCTCGCGCGCCTTGCGCGCGTACGACGTCCACGTCCGTCCCCGCGCGCCGCTCTGGAGCTCGGTGTTGAACTCGTCGGCCAGGAAGAACATCCGCGCAAGCTGCTGCGTGATGGTGCTGTAGCCCACCACGTGTGGGTTCCTGCCGAAGACGTTGGTGAGCAGGGCGGCAACGATGCGAACGGGGTTGATGCCCGGATGCGAGTAGAACCCCTGATCCTCGATCGCGAGCACCGCCTGCTGCATGTACGTCGGGATGGTCGCCAGCGGCACGCTGCGCCGCTTCTCGCGGCCCCCGCTCGTCATGAGCGCCGTGAGCAGCGGGGAGTCCAGCTGCAGTGAGTCCACGTGGCCGCGGCCCACGACCTCGATGGCCTGAATGCCGCGCGGGAGAGGCGGTGCGGGCGCGCCCGCGCGCCGTACCGGCGGCGGCAGCGGGAAGCTCACGCGCACCTCGCGCCCCGCCAGCCCGTCGCGCCGCGGCGTCAGCACCACGACCGTGCGTCCGATCGCGAACTCCCCGGGTGTTTCGGGCCGTGCGCGCTGCGCGTATCCGAGGTCGTTCAGCCGCCCCACCAGGTCCTGCACCGAGAACGACTGCCCCACGCGCAGCTCGACCGGGCGGGCGTACACGCGCGGCAGCGTCCGCTCGCGCTCGCCGTGCAGCCGCGCGTCGATGAGGCGGGAGAAGACGATGGAGGAGTAGATGAGCGTGGCCGCGCCGATGAGCGCGAGAACTCCCGCGGTGTAGACGAGGGCCCGAAGCCAGGGGGGCCTGCCAGCCAATCCGCGCCGCAGGCGCCGTGCCGTCAAATCGCGATCACCCAGTGCACGCCCATGTCCGGCGGCAGCTCGTCGCTCAGCCGATCGACGAGCCCGGGCCCGTACCTGTTCAGGAAGTGCACGAAGCCGACCTCCCGCTCCTGCGGGTGCCCGCCCGGAAAGGCCTGGGCCTGCGCGTGCGTGAACTGGCGCCGCAGCGTGTCGTCCTTGCGCTTGGCCGCCTGAATGATCTTGGCGTGGAGCTTCTTGAGCTCGTCCTGGATTCGCGCGTGGCTGGCGCGGGCCGCGCCTTCAAGCGTCGGATCGACGTGGGCGACCGCCCGCGCGAGCGTCTCCATCCGTTCACCCACCGTCCGGACGGCATCCTCGAGCGACGCCTCCACAGACGAGGGGAGCTGCGCATCGAGCAGCCGATTGAGCGCCGCCTCGTCTCGGGCGCGCAGCGACTCCAGCGCCAGGCCGTGCCGCGCGAGAAACCGCATGGCGCTCGAGTCGAGAATCGTGGCCGTGGCCCGCGGCTGCATCAGCGGCATCGGCACGCCAAACGCGGCATACACGCCTCTCAGCTGGGCCAGATACCCGAGCTCGTTGGGGCCTGCCACGTAGCAGATGGTGGGGAAGAGCGCGTCCTGCACGACGGGGCGCAGCAGCACGTTGGGGCTGAAGAGGTCGGGCCGCGTGTGCACGCTTCGGAGCAGGGCGTCGCGGCTCTCGGCGCGGCCGCCGATCTGGAACGTCCCGTGGTGACAGCGGACGGCCTCACGGGCACCGTCCAGATGGAACAGCGCCGCCGTCCCTTCCTGCACGGTGGCCTGGGCGTGATACCCGCGCGCCTCGAGCGCATGGCCCGCGTCGAGGGCGAGCCGCGACGTGTCGCCTGCGTGCTCGATCTCGCGGGCGAACACCGATGCGGCGATCGGCTTGGCCGCGGGATCGGCGGCGTCGAACACGACCAAACCGCGTGCGCCAAGCACCGACTCGAGCCAGCGTCCGAACGCGTCTGCCATGCCGGCCCCGGGCCGATAGGCCGCTCGGAGCCCCCCGAGCAACGCGGGCGTGAACTCGGTGGCCTGCACCGTCGCGGCCAGCGCGTCGAGCGCATCTGCGGCCGTGCCGTCGAGCCGGACGAGCGCCACTGGCCCGGTCCCAGCGCCGGGGGGACGGCCCAGCTCGATGTGCGCCAGCCGGTCGTCGGCGGCGAGGACGCCGCACCGCCTCACCTCGTCCCAGTCGTGATCCTCCGCGTCGATCCAGAACACCGCCACGGCGGGCACGCGATGCTCGGCGGTGACGCGCGCGGCGAGCTGGAGGGCCGTGATGGCCTTCAGCAGCGTGAAGAGCGGTCCGCCGAACAGTCCCGCCTGCTGGCCGGTGACGATGGCGACCGTCGCGGAGTCGCGCAGTGCGGCGCTGGCGGCACGCGCCTCCGGAGGCGCGCCACGCTGACGCTGCTGGGCCTCCACCACGTCGGCGATCGCGTCGCGCGCCCGAGCATGACGCTGCGTTCGCACGATCGCCTCACGCCAGGCGTTGGCGTCCGCGGGACTTCCGGCAAAGAACTCCGCGACACGGCCGTAGTCGTACGCGTAATCGGCCGCAAGGCGCCGGATCCAGGGGAAGCGACGGATGTCGACGGGAAACCGTGTGGCCGTCGCGGCGATTCCTGGTTGGAGCAACATCTAGTGGACCGGTTCAACAGCAGGAGCTGGAAGTTGCAACAAGCCGCCGACGCCGTTCTTCCGGCCGCGACAACGGCGCGGCCGGTCCTGTGGTGCGAAGCGCATACCAGAGACCGTACTGTCTCAGAGCGTTGCGCGCAGTGTCAAGGCAACGGCGGGTATACTGGGTGGCGACCCACGTGAACGCCCTCCTGGCCCTCGAAGACGGCACCTGGTATCGCGGCGTGGCCGCCGGCGCGTCCGGCGAAGCGCGCGGCGAGGTCGTGTTCAACACGAGCATGACCGGCTACCAGGAAGTGCTGACCGACCCCTCGTACGCCGGACAGATCGTCACGATGACGGCGCCGCTCATCGGCAACTATGGCGTGACCGACGGCGACGCCGAGTCGCAGGCGCCGCGCGTGGCGGGATTCGTGATGCGCGAGGCCTCGCCGCTGGCGAGCAACTGGCGAGCCGACGGCACGCTGCGCGACTATCTCGTGCGCTACGACATCGTCGCCATCGCCGACGTCGACACGCGCGCGCTCACGCGCGTGCTTCGCTCCGCTGGCGTGATGCGCGGCGTCATTGCCACCGGCCAGGTGGATCCCGATGAGCTGGTGGAGAAGGCGCGCGCGATTCCGCCGATGGAGGGATCCGATCTCGTGCTCGGCGTGACCTGCGATCGCGCGTTCGCGTGGCGCGAGCGGGCCGCTGACGCGGGCGAGGTGGATCATCGGGAGTTCGGTGTCAGCCCGGCCCGGCGCGCACCGCGGCGGCTGCGCGTGGCCGCCTACGACTTCGGCATCAAGTGGAACATCCTGCGGCGGCTCGACGCCTACGGCTGCGACGTCCACGTGTTTCCGGCCGCGGCGCCGCCGGCGGACCTGCTGGCCATCGCGCCGGACGGCCTCTTCCTGAGCAACGGCCCGGGAGATCCCGCGGCGCTGCCGTACGCCATCGACAACGTGCGCGAGCTGCTGCAGACCGACGTCCCGATGTTCGGCATCTGCCTCGGGCACCAGATCCTCGGCCTTGCCGTCGGCGGGCAGACGTTCAAGCTGAAGTTCGGCCACCGCGGCGCCAATCATCCGGTGAAGGAGCTGCGCTCGGGCAGGGTGGAGATCACGTCGCAGAATCACGGCTTCGCCGTGGATCCGGGGTCGCTGCCGCCGGAGGCCGAGGTCACCCATCTCAATCTCTACGACGGCACGCTGGAGGGCTTCCGCCACACGTCGAAGCCGGTCTTCTCGGTGCAGTACCATCCCGAGGCCTCCCCGGGCCCGCACGATGCGGACTACCTGTTCCAGCAGTTTCTCGAGTCGATGGAGAAACGGTGACAGTGCCTGGTGCCTGGTGCTTCGTGCTTGGGTGTGCTCGGTCCTTGGTGCTTGGGGGTTCTTGGTGCTTGGCCCAGGCCCCACCAAGGCCCAGGCACCACCAGGGACCAGGCACCAGGGACCGCCAGGCACGAAGCACGAGGAACCAAGCACTGACAGCGTCAGTGACCCATGCCTAAGCGTAGCGATCTCAAGAGGGTCCTCGTGATCGGCTCCGGCCCGATCGTCATCGGCCAGGCGTGCGAGTTCGACTACTCCGGCACGCAGGCCTGCAAGGCGCTCCGGGCCGAAGGGCTCGAGGTGGTGCTGGTCAACAGCAATCCGGCCACCATCATGACCGACCCGGAGCTCGCGGATCGCACCTACGTCGAGCCGCTCACGGTGGAGATGGCGGAGGCCATCATTCAGAAGGAGCGCCCCGACGCCGTGCTGCCGACGGTCGGCGGGCAGACCGCGCTCAACCTGGCCGTGGCCCTGGCCGATCGCGGCGTCCTCGGCAAGTACAACGTCACGCTGATCGGGGCGTCGATCGACGCGATCAGGGTCGCCGAGGATCGCCTGCGGTTCCGCGACGCGATGCGGGAGATCGGCGTGGAGGTCCCGAGGAGCGGCCTCGCCAGGAGCCTGGATGAGGCGCTGGCGCTGGTCGAGGAGGTTGGCTTTCCGGCCATCATCCGCCCTTCGTTCACGCTGGGCGGTGTGGGCGGCGGCATCGCGTACAACATCGAGGAGTTCCGCGAGGTGGCGGGCCGCGGGCTCGAGCTCAGCCCGGTGCACGAGATTCTGGTCGAGGAGTCCGTGATCGGCTGGAAGGAGTTCGAGCTGGAGGTGATGCGCGACGTCGCGGACAACTTCGTCGTCATCTGCTCGATCGAGAACGTCGATCCGATGGGCGTCCACACGGGCGACAGCATCACCGTGGCGCCCGCGCTCACGCTCACCGACAAGGAATACCAGCGGATGCGCGACATGGCGCGCCGCATCATCCGCCGGGTCGGCGTCGAGACCGGCGGGTCGAACATCCAGTTCGCCGTCAATCCGGACGATGGGCGGATCGTGGCGATCGAGATGAACCCGCGGGTGTCGCGATCGTCGGCGCTGGCATCGAAGGCCACGGGCTTTCCCATCGCCAAGATCGCCGCCAAGCTGGCGCTCGGCTACCATCTCGACGAGATCCCCAACGACATCACGCGCCTGACCCCTGCCTCCTTCGAGCCGACCATCGACTACATCGTCGTCAAGTTCCCGCGGTGGAACTTCGAGAAGTTCCCGCAGGCCGATCGCACGCTGACGACGCAGATGAAGTCGGTGGGGGAGGCCATGGCCATCGGGCGCACCTTCAAGGAGGCGTTCCTCAAGGCCGTGCGGTCGCTGGAGCTGGGCAAGCTGGGGAGCCTCTTCCCGTCGGGCTCGGACGAGGCGGCGGACGAGCGGGAAGACGAGACGGCGCTGCGCACGCAGCTGGTGGTGCCGAACGACCGCCGCATGTGGGCGCTGTGTCGCGCGCTGCGGCGCGGCTGGAGCGTGGAGACGATTCACGAGCTCACCAGGATCGATCGGTGGTTCCTGCAGCAGTTCGCCGAGATCGAGGCGTTGCGCCGCATGGCGGCGCTCGGCGAGTTCCGGGAGATGTCGGGCGATCTGCTGCGCACGCTCAAGCGCACCGGGTTCAGCGACGCAGACATCGCCGCGATTCACGGGATCGGTGAGGACCTGGTCCGGCAGCGCCGCCTGGAGGCGGGGCTGGTGCCGGCCTACAAGCGCATCGACACGTGCGCGGCCGAGTTCGAGTCGTTCACGCCGTACCTGTACGGCACGTACGAGCAGGTGTGCGAGGCCGATCCCACGCCGCGCCGGAAGGTGATCATCCTGGGCAGCGGGCCCAACCGCATCGGCCAAGGGATCGAGTTCGACTACTGCTGCTGCCACGCCGTCTTCGGCTTTCGAGAGGAGGGCTTCGAGACGGTGATGGTGAACTGCAATCCGGAGACGGTCTCCACCGATTACGACACCTCCGACCGCCTGTACTTCGAGCCGCTCACGTTCGAGGACGTG